>CP069436.1:0-7245 GCA_016888885.1 Faucicola osloensis | reverse complement strand
AAAAATATCCTATCCCTTGTGTGTGCTGGTTGGGGAGACCCCAAACCCCCTTCAATCTTTTAAGGTGCGTCTTATTATGTCCAAGAACAGTTCTATTAATTTAGATAAGAGAGCCAAACGTAATCGTGAGATATCTATTCGAGTGAACGACTATGAGCTTTTAGAACTGAAAAAAAGAAATAGAGGAAGTACGGTTGCAAGCTGGCTAAGAGATATCGCTTTAGGGGTGACACCTGTAAAGCCAGTTGATCCAGAGTTAGTGCGTCAGCTGGGCCGTATAGGCAGTAACTTAAATCAGTTAACTCGTCATGTGAACACAGAAAGACAGGTAGATGCTCAAGTATTGCATGAAATAAAAGCGATACGTGAGCAGATGCATCTGTTAATCGAGTCGAGTATACAGGCCTCAAAAAGGTCAGCGAGGGAGAATCATGATCGTTAAGTTTTCAAGTCATGGTAAAGGCAAAGCCAGCGGCGTTTTAAACTACCTTCTTAAAGAGAAAGGATCTGATGGTACCCTAGTACCTCGAAAGCACGCAAAAGTGCTCTACGGCGATCCTGTGCTTACTGAGCACCTAATTGATACTACGGTGCATAAGTCCAAATACAAATCTGGCTACTTATCGTTTAGTGAGCGTGCCGATGAGATAAGCGAGGATGACAAAAAGCGCATTATGCAAGAGTTTGAAAAGGTTATATTTTGTGGGTTAGAGCCAGATCAGTACGACATTCTATGGGTAGAACATGCAGACAAGGATATTGATGACAATAATCCAGTTGGGCGTTTGGAGCTAAACTTCGTCATACCCTGCCAAGAGCTGCGTACAGGAAAATCGTTTCAGCCGTACTATGAGCCTGCGGATCAAAGACGGGTGAATGCATGGAAGAACATAGTTAATGCAGAGGTTAAGACCATACGTGGAGAGTCCTTGAGTGATCCTAACGACCCTAAAAGACAACGTTTAGTTAATCCTTATAATAGCCATGCACCAAGGCCAAGTCCTTTTAACATCAATAGTTATTTAAAAAAACAGAGTGATGAAGACGATAAAACAATTCAACACCCCAAAAGCCGTCGTGATTTAGAAGAAGCGCTTAAACGGCGGTTATTGCTTGAGTCTCAAAGAGGGGTAGTCATCACTCGTCAATCGCTTTTGACCACGTTAAGGCGCTGGGGGCTTGACGTCAATCGGGGTAATAGCGAAACCAGTGTGTCAGTTAAACACGAGGACCTAAAGGACAAAAATGGTAGGGTTATGAGTGTGAGGCTTACGGGAGGTATGTTTGCTAAAAACTATAGGGGGATTGAGTTTAAGCCATATATCCAAGAAATTAACAGCAATACCTACTACAGTGAGCCTAATAAAACTCATCGCAGTCAATTAGAGAAGATGAATTTAGAGGAAGGAATTAAAATTAAAGCCCAATATCATCAGGAGCGATATAAGGAAGCTACTTTGCCCGAACCTTTGGCAATACAAAAAGCGAAGGTTACTAACAGTGTTGAGGAAGCCGTAGATCCTAAGGGAGCAGAACAATTAAAGAGCTATACTCCTTCTTTTAGACGTTAGTTTTAGGTTCATACTGACAGTAAACCATCCCTAGGGTAAATTAGTTAGGCATCCTTACTGGTTTGGTACCCTAGTGAGGACTTGAATCTTGGACTGTATGCTAATGATAGCAATAGTTTGAGTTATTGAAGCAACATCGGTGTACTTCGTTGTGTACATCCAGTGAGTTTTTCGAGAGTGAATTAGCTTATTTTTGATTTCTATAAGTACTGTTATGGAGACCATCCCAGATTCTGTGTAACTGACGTTTAGATTAAATACTTACACAAAATTTAGGAAGGTCTCAGATTTTGAGAAAAAACCGCTAGAAAATTATTTGAAATAACAGCTATTAATGGCACTCCATTAACATTTCTGTAAGTACATTACCGTTAAATGATTACCCTGCGCAGCAAGATAGCTCTTTAACGTCTTTGCTAAAGGTTTGAGCGCATAACTTCAATCCTTCAACCATCGTCAAATACGGAAATAGTTGACCTGCCAATTCTTCGACTGTCATTTTATTATGAATAGCAAGAGCCGCACTTTGAATCAGTTCTCCGCCTTCATGGGCTAAAATTTGTGCGCCTATCAGTTTTCCCGTGGATTCTTCAGCTACCAACTTGATAAAACCATCCGTTTCAAAATTTGCTAAAGCTCTTGGTACGTTTTCCATATCAAGTACACGACTTATCGTATTTATTCCTACCGCTGAAGCTTGTACTTCGGTTAGACCTACCGTAGCAACTTGTGGGTCGGTGAATATAACAGCAGGCATGGTAGATAAGTCGAGTTGCGCATTTCCACCTGTCATATTAATTCCAGCCCTACTTCCGGCAGCAGCAGCAACATAAACAAATTGTGGCATATTGGAGCAATCTCCAGCGGCATAAATGTTAGCTGTTGATGTTTCCATCATACTATTAACAACAATGGCACCACTTTTATCTGTTTCAACACCAACATTTTCTAAACCAAGCTTTCCAGTATTTGCATGGCGACCCGTAGAGATAAGCAATTTTTCAGCGATTAATGTTCCTTCGTTAGTTTCCAATGAAAAACCATTGCTATCATAAGAAACATGACTTGCTTGCGTATTATTAAGTACCCTAATACCTTCTTTTTCAAAGCACTCTGCCAGTTTTTCACCTAATAACGGATCTTCAGCATATAAAAGGGTATGTCTGGCTAGAATTGTCACACGGCTACCTAAACGGGCATAAGCTTGCGCAATTTCCAGAGCAACAACGGAGGAGCCGATGACAACTAGACTACTCGGTAACTCTTCTGCAAATAAGGCTTCTGTTGATGTCCAATAAGGTGTATCAACTAAACCCTTAATTGGCGGAATGCTTGGTGTAGAGCCTGTTGCAATTAAAATGCGATCTGCAACCAGCTCTTCTTCACTACCATCAGACTTGTGAACTAGCAAGGTATTTTGATTTTTAAAACGTGCATAACCTTTAAGTAAAGATAGCGCGGGATTACTCTCTAAAATACGTTGATATTTAGCATCGCGTAGTTCTTCGACGCGAGCGTTTTGCTGATGTGCTAATAAGGAGCGGCTAAGTTGTGGCTGAATATTTTCTAAACCATCAAACGGGTTAGTACGTTGCTGATGCGCTAATTGCGCAGCACGGATCAATATTTTTGAAGGAACACAGCCGACATTTACACAGCAACCTCCGATTACATCGGCTCCTTCAATGATAGTAACTCTTGCTCCGCCTTCTGCTGCTTTAATCGCACTGGCAAAGGCCGCTGAACCACTACCAATAATGGCTACATGTAATTGTTCTGGCTGGATGTCATTTGGCGAGCAACAACTACTCGTTGACATATTTTATTCCTCTTAAAAAGTTAAGCGGTACAAGTTTCATCATCACAGCGTTTATTCGCAGGAGAAACCATGTCCCAAATTGATACAGCAACCATTAGTCCTAGCCCCGTATAAGTAACGTATGAACTCCACCCGTACTGGAACCAAGGGTATAAAGAGAGTAAAACCAAAATGGGGCCAATTGAACCGATAAAACTACGGTGCCATTGACGATGGCTAAACCAGCCTAAGATATTCATTGCCAGCGCTAATACTGCAAACAGTGGTAACAACGTATTGATAAATACCCCTTCCCACTGACTAAGAAATCCCATCCCAATTGCCGCACCAAGACTAGCTATCGCGGGAAAACACATGGCGCATCCCATTGCCGAAACAAGTGCACCTATAGAGCCTGCTTTATCTCCGATACGCGTAACTAGTTCTAAGGGGCTAAATATTACTTATTTTCACTTTTTAAATTTGAAGGGTAGCCAGCTTTGGTAGTCGCTGCAATTAATGCATTGATGTTGGTTTTAGTGTCATCAAAAGAAACAACAGCTAGCTTAGGCTTGTAGGTAACTTTCGCATTTTCAACGCCATCAACATTTTCTAATGACTTTTTAACTGTGATTGGACATGTCGCACAGTTCATCGTTGGCACTTCCAGTGTAACTGTTTTTACTTCAGCAAAAGCACCAAAACTAGAAAGTGAAAGCAGTGCGGTTAATAATAATTTTTTCATAATTAGCTCCAAATTTTAAAATGTTATAAATTTCTTGATCTGTATATTAAGCAAACAAAAGTATCCAATAATTACTGGTCACTAAAATTGTCGCAACTATAGCGCTCAGCCAGAAAATGACTTTTCGTTGTTGCTGTTTCTTAGGAATTGCACAGGCCGTTCCCGGCTCACACTCTTCTACAGGACGGTAAATTTTCCAACCTGAGTAACCAAACAACAACACTACAAATGCGATAAATAATGGCCTATAGGGTTCAAATGCAGTTAAATTACCAATCCATGAGCCACTTACCCCAAGTAATAACAGGAGCAAAGGACCTACACAGCATACGCCTGCGCCTAATGCTGCTATGATGCCTCCTATCATTGGAAGGTTTGATTCTTTTTGATTCATATAGATACCTCATTATATAATGCAAGTGTATTACATGTACCTAAGTACGGAGTCAAGGGTGATTTATAAAAAATTTATCTTTGATAATCTGCATTATATAATGCAAGTGTATTGCATGTACCTAAGTACGGAGTCAAGGGTGATTTATAAAAAATTTATCTTTGATAATCTGCTACGACAGATACGGGGAATAAGCTAACTTGAATTAAGGCGCAGAAGTAAAATTGGATATGCTGTTTTAGTGGGAAATGGTAGTTAAGTGAATCATTTACTTCGGTTGCAACGAATCAATTATTGGGCAGTGGCTATCGTCATCATTATTTTGGCATTGTCCTAAATATTCTTCCAAAGCGTGTTCTAACAACAACAAGTCAGCCATCTTTTTTTGTACTGCGATCAGTTTTTTATTAGCTAATTCTTGTACTTTACTACATGGACTATCGTTTAACGCAAGTAACCCTTCAATCTCATTTAGCGTAAAACCTAATTCTTGAGAACGCTTGATAAAATGTATTCTATTTACCGTTTCTTTCGGGTAATGTCTATAGCCCTGCATAGGCTTTGGTGGTTGTTTAATTAAGCCTTTGCGTTCATAAAAGCGAATTGTTTCGACATTTACACTCAGTTCTTTAGCCAACATACTTATGGTTCGTTTAGACACGTTATCAATTACCTTACTGACTTTTTGTTTACTTACTTTATATCTAATTAAAGTGACCATCAATGAATACCAGTTTAAACATCGCTAATTGATTTTGTTTTTTCTTCTATTAAATAAGTAAAGTTACCGTTGTTACAACAATATTAAACCACAACAATGTATGGTTTATCCTTTTTCATTATCAAAGTCCAAATTAGTGTTATTACATGCAGTTCTACATGAGTATACCCTAGCGGAACCACCTAAAAAGCCCCTTAGACCTATTAATAGACTACCTAGAACAGACTATTCTAGGTAGTCAGTTTTTCTCGCTATCTTGAGAAATCATAGTCTTCTTCGCTTCCATCTAAATACTCGCGTATAGGGCGTTTTTTGCTGAATTTAGAGGCGTCTTTCTTAATCTCATCGACTATAAAGTCGCTGTATGCTGACCAGCTCTTTCCAGCGTCGCCTTTGGCAAGACTACTATATGTACTTATAAACTCTTTATGCCGACTAATACGCCACAATTGCTTATCAGTCAATCCATCAATCATGAACATATCTGATGTATTAGGATCACGTTGGTTATTCTCTGTCTTTTTGGGTTTCTCTTTAATAACAAACTTAAACCCAATAATTTTGCGTCCTCTTTTCACTTGATCGTAGCTTGTCTGAATATCTGTTTTCTCGTTAATCTCTTTAACTGCAACGTCTAGCACATTCTTTTTGAAGTCATAAACTCTCTCGTAATCGGTTGAATTAACGCCCAACTGTTCTCTAAACACCTCAATATCAAAGACGGGTGTTTTTCTTGCTGTCTTCCATTGAACCAGCAGTTCGTACAACCTCACCGAATAGGCACTTTTCAAAGTAGCGGTTTGCTCAAGTAGGTATTGAGTGAAAAACTGCTCGTAGCCATCTATACGTGTGACCTCGTTAACTACATCAAAGGTTAAAATCACCTCAATTGATGCTTCATCATCAAGATACTTAACACGTTGAACCCAGCGTGATTTAACCATTCGGTTATCTGTATCAAGAAATGAGAACCGCCTATCAAATAATGTCTTTTCAGCTTTCAATATGGCTTCATAGGCTGTTTGTCTTGTGACATTAAAAGCTTCAGCGTATCTTGATGCTGATATGGTAAGCGGTTTGTCAGTGCTTAACCCCTTACCTGTTTCTCTAGCATCCACAATAGCCAGTTGCATTAACCTGATTTCAGACAATGATAGGTTCTGTGTAGCTGTGTTTAAGCGGTTTGTTTTAACAACTAAATCAGCCATAAAAAATCCTTTTTATTACTTTATGACGAGTAATATACGCATATCGTTATAACGAGTCAAATATATATTTCGTTAATTGTCAGGTAAACCTCGTCATATTGTCAGGTAAACCTCGTCATATTGTCAGGTAAACCTCGTCATATTGTCAGGTAAACCTCGTCATATTGGCTATACAGCCCTTTAATATCGTGGCTTTGCGAGGACTTAAAAGCATTTAAAAGCATTTAAAAACATTAAAAACCTTTTTCTCTTATTTCTTTTAATTCTTCCATAGTAAAAAACTTTAATTTAGCTTGAAGTTCAGCTCCTTGTCTAAACCATTCCCAATAATTTAGAAAAGCATCATAATGTTCACTTATATAATCCATCAGTTGAGAAGTAGAAAGATCGTAATGATGGTCTTTAGGTTTAGAGAATCTGGTTAGTTTGCCTTTACTGACATTGACACCAAAATACTGAGCTATCTTCATTGCTCTATATGAATTAATTTGACGCTCTAATCTATAACCATCGTAGACACCTAATACATCAAGCTCACTACAACCATAGTCAATAGTATTTATCATATCAATCATACCCTCCACCCTAGCAGAACGAAGAGCGTTATATAGCTGCATGTTTTTACGTCTCTTATCCATATCTAATAGTCCTTAACTCTAGGTACAGTCATTCTTTTATATATAGGTACAGTCAATTATAATATCATAGGTACAGCCATTTATTTCTAATTAGGTACAGCCAAATATAGATTATATGATATTATTTATTTAGCCAGCAGTCACAAAAGGGGGCTATTTTATGCTACGCT
>CP069435.1:0-64967 GCA_016888885.1 Faucicola osloensis | reverse complement strand
GCTTGGGCCTCTTTTTGTTGTTCGGCTTGGGCGAATTTAAAAAATTCGTCGATGATGTTAGCTTTATCTTTAATAGTATCTAAATTGGTCTGATTGATGAAATCCACGACTAGGCTTTCTTTAGCACGGTTGCCAATACTGGCTCGGATGACACGGCGGATTTCTTCAACCAATTCGGCTTTGCTTTTAACTTTTTTGTTGTGTTCAAAGATTAACTCAAGAATATAGTCCAGATTGATTTCCTGAGATTTGAGCAAATCGACTTCAAAGACTACGTCATCCCAATCAATAGTGGCTTTATTCTGGTTATCAGCGTCTTTTTGCCGACGAATCCAATCTCGAATGTCGTTGTAACTGGAGCGATAATCTTGAATAAGCCTTGCTGATGGTATTTCGATAGATTGCATGGTCTGAATATCATCATCAGTAAGATAGTAAGTTTGTTTAAACGTTTCAACGGCTTCGGCATCGTTTATATCTAGCGTTTGAAGGGCTTGCAGTCCTGCAAATTCGTCATAGTTTTGTAGGATATTATCAGCTCGTAGGTATTCGCCGAACAGTTTGGCAAAGTCTCTTTTGTCTTTCTCGGTGACGATATTATCAGGGTCTGGGAAACGCTGTTGAAGCTCAGCGACTACGTCAAGGTAGCCACGGCACGCTTCTCCTGTGCTTGCGTCGGTGTAACCCTGCATATATTCGTCATAGCTTTTTTCAAGAACAACGTTTTTAGTGTTTTTATCGCCAAACAGGGTAATAGCATCGATAGTCGCCTGCTCTAGGTCACGAAAAGTCACGATATTGCCAAACGTTTTGGTGGCATCGTAAATGCGATTAGTACGAGAATACGCTTGTATCAGACCATGATAGCGTAAGTTTTTATCGACAAACAGCGTGTTTAGGGTCGGAGCATCAAAGCCTGTCAGAAACATCCCAACCACGATTAACAAATCAATTTTTTCTGCTTCTGGTAATGATCTATTGTCGCTATCCTTGCCCTTGACTCGTTTGGATAGGTCTTTATAGTAATTTTCAAAGGATTTGCTTTCGGTGCTATAGTTGGTTTTAAACTGGGCGTTATAGTCGCTGATGGCTAAATCAAGAAATTCTTTAGCAGTGGCATCCATCGCGCTGGGTTCAAACGTTTCATCAACGATATCTCCCACTGCCGTTTGTTCTTCATTCGCTGTATAAGAAAAGATGGTAGCGACCTTTAAGGGATGTTCTAAGCCTCCTTTTACGGCACTGTGGAGCTGTTTAAAGGCGTTGTAATACAATTTGGCACTATCGACACTGCTGACGGCAAACATGGCGTTAAAGCCCTTATTTGACGCATTTAGGCGATGGGTCTTTTGCTTGAAGTTGTTTAGGATATATTGGGCGATTTGTTTGATGCGTTCTGGGTGTCGCAAAGCCTGCTTATTTTCGGCAGCGGTGAGTTTTTCAAGGTCTTTTTCTCTTTCGATGGCTTTAAACTGTGGACGCACATCGTTGTAATCGACTTTGAATTTTAGGACTTTTTCATCACGAATGGCATCGGTAATCACATACGAGTGCAATTCACGCCCAAAAACGCTGGCGGTCGTTTCTGAGCCCAACGCATTTTCTGGAAAAATTGGTGTCCCTGTAAAGCCAAACTGATAAAACTTTTTGAATTTACGCTTCAGGTTTTTTTGGGCTTCGCCAAACTGCGAGCGATGACATTCATCAAAGATAAAAACCACCTGCTTATCATAAATTGGCAATTTATCTTCGCTTTTCATCAAGTTATTAAGTTTTTGGATGGTGGTAACCACGATTTTATTATCATCGCTTGCCAAGTTTTCTTTCAGTTTGGCGGTGCTGGTCGAGCCGTTTACGCTATCGGGGCTAAAGCGTCGATATTCTTTCATGGTTTGATAGTCCAAATCTTTTCTATCAACCACGAAAAATACCTTGTCAATAAACGGCAATGCAGTAGCAAGTCGTGCCGCTTTAAAACTGGTCAATGTCTTGCCTGAGCCTGTGGTGTGCCAGATATAGCCCCCACTTTCGTCGTTGCTCCAGTTTTTGGCTTGAAACGAGCTGTTAATTTTCCATAAAATCCGCTCAGTGGCAGCAATTTGATAAGGTCGCATTATCAATAACGTATTACTGACATCAAACACGCTGTAATGCAGTAGCACATTGAGTAAGGTTTTCTTCTCAAAGAATGTGGCGGTAAAGTCTTTTAAATCCTTGATGAGCGTATTGTCCGACCTTGCCCAGTTCATGGTAAAGTCAAAGCTGTTTTTATCGCGTTTGGTGGTGTTGGCAAAATAACGGGTATCCGTGCCGTTTGAGATGACAAAAATTTGCAGGTATTTATACAGGGATTCGTCTTTGTTAAAACTTTCTTTGCTATAGCGATGCACTTGGTTAAAGGCTTCTCGAATGGCGACGCCCCGTTTTTTAAGTTCGATTTGTACCAAGGGTAAGCCATTAACCAAGATGGTCACGTCATAGCGGTTGCGGTGCGTGCCTGTCTGGCTAAACTGTCCGATGACTTGTAGTGAATTGCGGGTGATATTTTTTTTATCGAGTAAATAAATATTTTGTCGGGGTCGATTATCATCAAAAGTAAAATCATGCACGAAGTCATCATGGATTTTGCGGGTTTTGTCGATAATGGTATCGCTTGGGCGGTCTAGGTAATCGGTCAAAAATCGTTGCCATTCGCTATCGCCAAAGATGAGATTGTTGAGTTTTTGCAGTTGTTCACGGGCGTTGGCTAATAGTTTGTCGTGGGTGGTGATGTCTTTGCGGTATTCATAACCTTGGTTGATAAGGTCGTTAATGAGTTCTTTTTCTAGGTCGGCTTCGGTCTGATAGCTGCCTGTCTGCTCGATTTTGATGTATTTGTTGAGAACGATAAAGTGATTGGTCTCAGCGATAGGTTTGTAATTCGTACTCATAGTGGTATCTTTATGAATGGCTAATGATATGTGTATGTATTGATGTGTATATATTTATAATATACATTTAAATGTATAAATATATAGATATACTAAAATATCATCAAGTTAGTTGTATGTTAACTTATGGCTATCTATATATTGATGAGTATCAATGTGTAAATTTGTATAGCTACTAATAAATATATGAATTTGACTGTATATGTTTATATGTATATTTTAAAATTATAACTGTTTATGTGTATGTATTTATATGTATGCTATTTTAATTTTTAGGAAAATCAATTAGTTGCTCTCGGTAGTATTCGTATTGCTGCTTACATAGGGTAATTTCTTTGGGTAAGCCTTCGGTGATAGAGTGGGTTAGGGCTTCAAATTTATCTAAAATATTTACAATTCTTTTTTGCTCATCAAGCGGTGGGACAGGGAAAGAGTATTTTAAAATTGCCTCTTTATTGCCTCGTGGCATTTTTGCACCTTTAGCATTTTGCATATTAAAATCAAAGAACTTATCATCTGCTAAAATTTGATACAGATATCTAGGCAAAATATTTTTATCTTTCAGATGAATAACTAAAACGTCGCCATTTGTTCCACCTATTTGATTTGCCTGCCAAATCTTTTTCAAATAAGGGCGGATATTGCCAATCAAAATATCATTTTCAAAATATGCTGTTAAATTTCCACTGGTAGGTAAGTAACTTGAATTGGTTTTACCCATTCTATTTTGCAAAAGATTATCCACCCCAATGTAATTTTTTTCATTAAGTTTATCAAATGATATACGAGATTTTGAATACTCGGCAACTTCACCCAAACTTTTCCAAATTATTTGATTATTTTGCTTGACATTATTCGCTAGGCCTTCACATAATGCTGTCTGTTGCTGTCTGTTGCTGTCTGTTGCTGTCTGTTTCTATACCTGCCTCTGAAAACGAAAGCAATTTATCACGGTAATATTGATATTGCTTTTCTCGCAATATTTTTTCTTTTGCTAATTCTTGCGTAAGCTCGGCTGTAATGGCTGTAAATGCGTCCAAAATTCGCACAATCTCGGCTTGGACGTCAAGCGGTGGGATAGGAATTTTAAATTCTTTTAACTTTGTGTCAGAAATTGCAGGATATGCAGAACCACTTTCATTTTCTTCAAGGTAATTTTTGAAAGATACGCTAGAAAGATTATAATAAATCCATTTTGGTAAAACTATTTTAATATCAGCCCTTAAAATACAATAACCAGTACTTGCTATTTGTTCGTGAAGTTCTTCAGTTATAACGGCTATACGCATTTGTGTTGGTCTGGTTGTAGCAAATATAATGTCATTATGCTCAACAATTTTTTGAGCACGGCTTGGGGCATTCTCTTTATCAATTAATGATGTTTCGATAATTGCATTTGTCTTTCTATCGACAGAAGTCAAATCAATATATTGATAAATTGAATCTACATCTTTCCACTTTATATTTTTTGTTGGTAAAACAATTTCATTTAACGGTAGCCACTCAACTTTTTGCCCTTTTAACAACTTATCCAAAATCGCACTCACGCCCCTGCCTCCGCCATTATTCTATCAATATCCGCAAAGGCATTTTCCAACCGCTCAATATGGTATAACTCATACATATCCACGATAAACTGCGTAATCCCTAACGATTCCCACATTGCCAAAACCTTTTGAGCCGAAACCTGTCGATACTCCGCATAACGCTCTAACAAATAAATAAAAAATGCGTATTCCTTGCTCATACTTCATCCGCCCGTAAATACAGTGAATTGCGTGGATTGCCTGTCACTTGCTCACTTTCCCACATATCAAAAATAATCAAGGGACTTACCTTGTATAACTCAAGCTCTGGGTCTTGTAACATGGCATAGGTTTCAGAGCTGATAAACGCCTTAATTGCCTGCAATTCATCAAAACCGTATTTTTCAACGATATGTTGCACCACATGACGGTCAAAAAAATCTAACGTTCGGGCTGATACAGCGTTCATACGATTTTGCTCCCTTGATAAGTCAAATAGCCTAAGCTAATCTCACTACAAAACGCATATTGGTCAGTCAAATTCTGGGGTAATAAACGCCGAACCGCTTCTTCTTGGGTATATCTGCCATCCATATAATCATCAATGACAGGTAAAGTGGCATCATTAGCAACAGGACCAATCACGATATCAAAATCAAAAAGTTTTAACGCTTTGCGATTATTAACGACAAATTCTAACCAATCGGCATTGGCATCTTTAAACTGCAACACGTTTAAGGCGATAGCAAGCTCATCATCAAACGTATAAATATTAACAATGGGTTGCCCCGCTTGCCGTCTTTTAAATATCACTTTTGCCCAGCGTTCCGCTTGAGCATAGCTACTGGTCAAATAAAATCCACAACCAAAATCTAAGGCTCGTAAATTGGGTAAAATCTTTGGCATATCGACAGCGACATTGCTACCGTGATAGAGTGTAATCATGCCTCAATCTCCGCCACAATTGCATCAATCTCTTTGCGTAACCTATCAATATTGGCAACCGTCTGGGCAAGTTCGGCATTTAATGTTTGAATATCAATCACTTCACGGGTGTCTTCCGCTTCCACATAGCTACTCACTGCCAAATTATAGTCATTTTCGGCAATCTGACGGTTTTCAACCGACTTGGCAAAATAGGGAATATCTGTTTTGCTGGCGAAAACATCGATAATCTGGGCAATATGGTCATCGGTTAGCGTGTTAGTATTGGTTTCTTTTTTAAACAACTTACTGGCATCAATGAACTGAGTTTTATTATCGGCTTTATGTTTTGATAAAACTAGAATATTTACCGCAATCGACGTACCAAAAAACAAGTTGGGGGCAAGTGAAATCACCGTTTCGACAAAGTTGTTATCGACCAAGTATTGTCGGATTTTTTGTTCCGCACCGCCACGGTAGAAGATACCTGGGAAAGAGACAATCGCCGCCCGTCCTTTACTCGATAAATATGCCAAGGCGTGCAGAATAAAGGCAAAATCTGCCTTTGACTTAGGAGCCAGTACGCCCGCAGGGGCAAAACGCTCGTCATTAATTAGCGTTGGGTCATCGCTACCCACCCATTTGACAGAGTAGGGGGGATTCGACACAATGGCATCAAACGGCTTATCATCGCCAAAATGGGGCTCAAGCAAGGTATCGCCCAGCATCATATTGAACTTATCGTAATTGATATTATGCAAAAACATATTCATACGAGCCAGATTATAGGTCGTGTGATTGATTTCTTGCCCAAAAAATCCCTCTTCGATGATATGCTCATCAAATTGCTTTTTGGCTTGCAATAACAGCGACCCTGAACCCGCCGCAGGGTCATAAATCTTATTTACGGTTGTCTGACCATGTAATGCCAGTTGAGCAATCAATTTAGAAACGTGTTGTGGGGTAAAAAATTCACCGCCTGATTTGCCTGCATTGGCAGCATAGTTAGAAATCAAAAATTCGTACGCATCACCAAACAAATCAATATGATTGTCTTCAAAATTACCAAAATCTAAATCTTCCACACCTTTTAGCACGGCCGCAAGGCGTTTATTTTTGTCTGCGACTGTATTACCTAAACGGCTACTGGTGGTATCAAAATCGCCAAATAACCCTTTAATATCAGGTTCGGAAGGGTAGCCTAGGGCAGACGCTTCAATATCTGAGAAAATATTGGCTAAATCCGTATTTAAACTGTCATTGGTGTTAGCATTTTTCGCCACATTGCTAAATAGCTGACTGGGATAAATAAAATAGCCTTTGGTCTTAATCGCATCATCTTTGATACTGGCTAAAATAGGACTGTCATCGGGGAATGTGGCGTAATTGACGCTATCGTCACCCCCTTCGATATAACTCGCAAAATTCTCACTGATAAAGCGATAGAATAACGCCCCTAATACATACTGCTTAAAATCCCAACCATCGATAGAACCGCGCACATCATTAGCAATTTGCCAAATACGACGTTGCAGCTCTGCACGTTGCAAAATAGCGGTCATAATATATCCTAAAAATAAATATTAACTTGATGACTGACTTTCAGCGACAGGTTTCTCGAAAATAAACACATCTTTGGGCTCGCAATCCAAATAAATGCACAACTTATCTAACGTCTCAAAATCAATCCGAGAGGATTCATTATTAAAAAGCCGATAAAGCGTTGTCCGATTTACACCCGAATCACGTTCTGCATCTGCAACACGGAGCCCACGTTGGGCAAAAAGCACAGGTAAATTTAACTTAATCATAGAAAAACCAAATAAATGACAAAAAATGCTTGACTTAGTTTTCTTTATGTTTTAATTTATTTCCTGTAGAGAAAACAAAATTAAATATAAAGAAAATTATATTTTCTTTTGATTTGCTATTATCGCATAGGAATGAATAATTTACCAAAAAATATCCCACAAGGAGCACAAAAATGCACCCAAACCCCATCATCCAACACCTCTATGACCAGCTTGACCAAAGAAAAAACTGCCAACAGCAAATTAATAAGCTTACAAGCCAACTAATCAAAGAACAGCGGATACAACCAGGTGACAACCTTTACCTGTTTCTAGGAATCATCAAACGCTGCAACAACACCCAAGCCATTCAAACATGGATTTCAGAAATATTAGACGACATAGACGTAAACGACGACCAAGAAAAATACCAACAACTTGAACATAAATTTCTAAAACTTATGCCAGAAATAGCATAGAACAAGTCCCCTTAATAACCGCCAAAATCACAAGCCTAACCTAAAAAAAGGACAATCATATGGACTACAAATACCTCGCAAAAAACCACATCAGTGAACAACAAACCATCATTGTGCGTGACTACTTTGAAAACCCACTAGAAACTCACGGCAATCATTTAGATCACATCACACATATCTGTCAGTATTACAACATCAGTGCACCGTTACTTAGCGAAATGGTCAGCCACTTCAAAATCTATGACACCCAAACCCACTGTAGAGAGTGCAACATCATGCGACAAATCTACGAACCGACCTATAACTATCAGAATCAAAAATTCAATTGGATATGCGATGACTGTCATCAATTCATTCAACAGCAATCCAATCGCAGTTTTTCATTAGCACAATATTATAATGAAGACGATGACTGTCCCTTCTAAAAAAATCATACACCCATCTAAAAACCTAAAAAAATAAAGCGACATACAATAGACCCTGTCGCTTTTTACATACTATATTCCCTGATAACAACGACACCCATTAAACTATCCTAATCTTTAGGATCGCCATTCATCACATCATTTTGTAAAAAACCACTAACCCACTCTTTATCCTTTTCATTCAAATTTTCGTCAGAAAGCATCAGATTTAAAAAATCAGACAAAGAAATCGTAGCTTTATTTTCCGGTAACTTTTTTAACGACTCAATAATCACCAAACCAAAACGTCGATAGCGATTTTCAATAACTTGTTTCTTTTCGTTTTCATGCATTTGCAAAGCCAGTTTAGCTTTTTTCTTAGTTTCACGAGCAGTAATTTTAGCTTGCTCAAAACCAAGCAATAATCTTAATTTTCTTACATCCGAATCTGACAATAAAGCTTTCTGAAATAGTGTCAACATTAACATTTGCTCATCTGCTAATATTTTAGATTTAGCAACCTTAGCCTCAAATTCCCTAACCAATCTATCCAATAACTCATTTTCTGATTTAGTTAATCCGTTTTTCATAATAAACTCATATAGTTACTACACAATACCATTATAAAAATATTCAGTAAAAAGTCAAAGAAAAACTACTTGCAAACATAAACAATGCTCGTATAATCAAATAAACAATCTTGAAGCAAAAAATCTTTTGAGCCAGCAATGACAGAGTTACCATTTCACTACGTTACATGCTAATCTGTCGCCGGCAGAAGTGGGAATACTTCCCCCTCTTGACACCCCCGCAATCGCTTCTCTTTAAAATTTATCCTGCGTTAAATTTCATAAAGAAGCGATTTTAAAAAAAAATTAAGTTACGCGCTGATAGTTACTGTGATGATAGTCTTTGGATGTTGATTAATGATTTCAATCCATAATAAAAAATCTAATGATGCTGATAAAAGGAAAACTCGTTTAAATCTTCGATTAGATGATAAAGAGTTTGAATTATTAAAAGCTAAAGCCGAGGGCTTTGGCTTACCCTTAGCAAAGTTCGTGCGTGTTTCTCTGTTAGGTTTACCTGAACCGGCAAAACGTCTTCATGATTTACCTGTGATTGACGCTGCCTTGTTAAGGCAATTGGTGAGTATGGGTAATAATGTCAATCAATTAACGCGTTATGCCCATACGGTTTCATTAGAACCTGTTCACGATTAAAAAATATGCTAGGATAAGCTACATAATCGATTAATAACCGAATCAATCACCATGAGAAAAGCCTATCCAAGCGACATTAGCCGAAAACAATTTGAGCACATACTACCGATTTTAGAAAGTGCAAGGAAGAAGACCAAACCAAGAACGGTTGACCTTTATGACGTATTTTGTGGGTTATTGTATGTACTAAGAACAGGTTGCCAATGGCGACAGCTGCCGCATGACTTTCCCAAATGGCGCACCGTCCACTCGTACTTTCAGAAATGGAGCAAGCTTGACGAAGAAGGCAACAGCATTCTTGACCAAGCCTTAAAAAAAATTGGTCAAAAAAGCGCGAAAGAAGGACAAACGCAAGGGTAAAACCAGTTTTATCCTCATCGATGCTCAAAGCGTTAAGAACACAGATACCGCTAAGTACAAAGGCTATGACGCAGGAAAGAAAGTATCAGGGATTAAGCGCCATATTGCGGTAGACAGCCAAGGCTTGCCGCATGCTATCTGTATTACCACTGCCAATATCACCGACCGTGAGGGTGCTAAAACGTTACTTCGTCAACATGCCAAACGATTAAGCCGCGTAAAAAATGTGATGGTTGATGGCGGTTATCGAGGTGAGGCATTTGCTAATAGTGTTAAATCTATTTTAGGCGAAACCGTTACCACAGAAGTTGCCAAAAGAGATGAACTGCATACGTTTAAAGTCATACCAAAGCGGTGGGTTGTAGAACGTTCGTTTGCTTGGCTTGAGAAAAATAGACGTCTATGGAAAAACTGTGAGCGTCATTTAAATTCGAGCCTTCAATTTACCAATCTTGCTTTCATCGCTTTGTTATTGAAAAGATTGTGAACAGGTTCTTAGATCCGAAGCAGACATTAAATGTTTTAGAGCTGGCATTTGCATTGCAAAAAATCGGTGATGAGTTACAGCAGTTGCGTGAACTGTATTCACTTAAAAACGTTGATGAAAATGATTTGTGTATAACAAGTACTCATGTCACAGCTGATCAATTTGAGTCGCCAAATCTATCAGAATTTGATGAGAAATATTAATGTTAGTGCGATTTTTTAGTCACGGTAAGGTTAAAAAAAATGAACTAAGTCGTACAGGCGGCGGCGGTGCAGTGCGCAATTATTTGCTCTTTGATAAGAATGATAAAACTAAACCTCGCGTTGGCGCCCGACTAATCTATGGTAATGATAGTGATACGACAGAAGTCATTAACGGCATCAAAAATTCCAAAATTTACACGTCCGGTGTCTTGTCATTTGCGCCTGAAGAATCGATAACTGATGCGCAAAAAGTCGAAATAATTGAGTCGTTTGAACGAAATCTTTTTCCCGGTCTAATGAAAGGTGAGTATTCGGGATATTGGGTGGAACACAAGGATAAGGACCGACAGGAATTACATTTTGTGTTTGCCGATATTCATTTGCCGTCAGGTAAAGCATTGCCTGTGTATTACATTGGCAAAGATTTTGATCTTGTCGATTCATGGAAAGATTTAATCAATATCGATTATGGGTTAGAAGACCCCAACGATCCAAAACGGAAACGGGCTTATCGATTAAAAGGCTATGAGTATAATCAACAAAAGCAACAAGAAATTGATGCTCAAGCAAATTTGGCTGGACAAAAAGAAAAGAAGGTTTTCATCGAAGAGCAAATTGCGTTGCATTTAATCGAAGCAATTGCAGGCGATGAAAGCATACAGACACAAGCCGATGTGATTGAGCTTATCGGGAGTATGTTTGAGATTACTCGAATCGCAAAAGATGGTAAATCTATCAGCATTAAACATCCCGATGGCGGCAGAAATATCAAATTAAAAGGCATGATTTATGAGCGAGACTTCAAACGCCAAGACCTTGAAACTCTTGGCAGAGAGCAAACAAAAAAGCCAGCAAATCGAAGCGAGCTTCAAGCAAGCAATCAACGAGAGCGTGAAAAACGCCAGCATCGATTGGCGCAACGCTTTGCAAAACATCGTGGCTCAGATAGAAAGCTTGAGCAAGGGTTTGGTCGAGAACTTGCAGAATTTAAGCAGCGAACAGATCAAACAAGCCCAGAGCCAGATCAACTTATTGATTCAGCAATTGAACGTGCTGAGTCAAAGCGTAGCGCAGCAATCGCAAGCGATATCAAATCAGATAGAGAGCACCAAAACGACAGTGATAAGCGATCTGCAAGCACTTGGTCAAACAGTGAGCGACGAGAGCCACAACGTGATCAATCAGAGCAAAACCGCTATGCAAACCATTCCCGAGCAGATGAAGATACTCAGTCAGCAGATAATCACGGATACAAAACAAGCAATAAACGAACATCAATATCAACTCAAACAAATCCAACAAACGGGGCGCATAGCTGTAATGTTTATAGCAATAGCGATTTTATTCGCTATCGGTTTATTCGCTTACAATTATTACCTGGTATCGCAAGTATCTACCGCCCAACGACGCTTCGATACACTGCAGCAGTATATCAGTCAAACACCGATACAAAGCCAAGCGCTGTCGATGATCGATATCTATCAGAGAGATTGCAAATTTTTTTGTGTAAACCTTTAAAGGCAGCCTAAAATAGCATCATACTAACTAGTAAACAAATATTCTATATTAATACCCCTCCACCCGATGTCCATATAACATCACAAACTGACGCATAGCAGGTTTCCAATTTTGAATCGGCATCGTCCATTTTTGCATCGTATTGATCAGCGCCATATAAATTGCCTTAAACACCGCATCATCATTCGGGAAAGTCTTTTTGGTACTTGTGACTTTTCTTAAGCTGGCATTCAATGATTCAATGGTATTGGTGGTATAAATTACTCGTCTAATATCTTTTGGATAATCAAAGAACGTGGTTAAGCGACCCCAGTTCTCCTGCCATGACTTGGAAATCTGTGGATGTTCGCCATCCCATTTTTCGGCAAATGCTAAAAGGTTATCTTCCGCCTCAGCAAGGGTATCAGCCCCATAGATGGTTTTTAAATCTGTGGCGATTTCCTTTCTTTGCTTATAACTGACGTATTTAAGCGAGTTTCTGACTTGATGCACAATACACAGTTGAACCTTGGTTTTAGGAAATACCGTTTCAATCGCTTCAGGAAAGCCTTTTAGCCCATCACAGCAAGCGATAAAAATATCATTCACTCCACGGTTTTTTAATTCGTTCATCACTGAAACCCAGAATTTAGCGCCCTCATTCTTGGCAATCCAAAGACCGAGTAATTCCTTACGTCCTTCGGTATTAATGCCTAAAGCCAGATAAACACATTTATTATGGGCAATGCCTTCTTCTCGGTTTTTCACCACCAATCCATCAAGATAGACGACAGGATAGACTGATTCTAATGGACGTTGTTGCCATTGCTTGACTTCATCAAGCACGCTATCGGTGACCGTTGAAATAAAGGTGGAGGAAACGTCAACGCCATAGATTTCTTTTAAATGCGCTTGTATGTCACGGGTGCTCATGCCGCGAGAATACAGGGAGATAACCTTGTCATCAAAGCCGTTTAACGTGCGTTCATGTTTTTTAACAAACTGTGGGTCGAAACTGCCTTCACGGTCTCTGGGAACATCAAGTTCAATGTGACCAAAGTCGGTACGGACGGTTTTTTTAGTGGTGCCGTTACGGGCATTGCCTTTTTTACGAGCGGGTTTGCCCGCAAGCATTGCGGTTTCTTCGCTTATGGTGCTAGGCTGGGTATTTTCGTCTTCATCTGATCGTGGTTCGTCCTCTAGCAAATCATTATTGGGTTCATGATTGATGAAGTCGTCAAGGGTATCTTTCTGAGCTTTGCCTTGATAGTCATGTTTGGCATAGCCAAGATGATGGGTCATTTCGGCTTGTAAGGCTCGTTCAGCAAGTCGTTTGGTGAGTTGTTTTAAGATACCGTTTTCACCTAATATTTGTTCGGGTGTTTGATAATCTTTTAATAGTTCGTCAAGTAAAACTTCTGTTGATTCTTTCATGTAAATGTTCCTGTGTAAATCCTTGTGTTAAAATTGGGTTTACACAAAATATTTTACAGTCTCTATCTATCAGAACAACGGCAAAGAAGGGGGAATACTGATTACCCCGAAGAATCAGCAGACAGCGTTTTGGGGAAAGAATCAGAGCAACGAGAAAACTTTGCTCGTGACGTCGCCACCCATAAACCAGCAATCAATAACCCGACCCAACAAAAAGTAGAACAACATGACACAGCCTACCCCTACCGAACTCATCATCAAGCTCTTAACGACATTGTCGAACGATTTGCATCAGAAAATCGACAACAAACTGGTGCAAATCAAGGACGAGCTTCAACAACACAGCGATATCACCATAACCAAGAAAACGACGAGACTATCGGAGCTGCTATTGACCAAGCTATCAGAGCACATCGACCGGCAGATCGAGCAAAAGACCCAGCAGTACAATCAGCAAATCACAGACTACTTAGACGAATTAAACAAGCTTCAGACCGCCGAGATAGCAACACTGAAAAAAGGACAAGAAGAATTTCAAAACTTGCAAGACAAGATCCAATCAACCTTGAGCCACTTGGATTCTATACAACCCGCCGACGAAAGCAAGTTCGAAAGTTCACTGACAGATTTAAAGAATTCGATTCAGACGTTAAAGACCAGTACTTCCGAGAGCAACAGCGAACAGCAAAGCTTAGAAAGCTTAATCAGCGAGCTCGAAACATTAAAAACGGATATGACGAAAACGCTCGCGAGTTTAAAACAGCAGCAGCAAGCTTTGGCAGACTCGTTGTTGCAGTTTCAGCTGTTGTTAAAGCCGTAGTTGACTTATTCAGAAAGTTATTTAATGGGATTAAACAACAAGCATATGGCTATGCCAGTGAAGGAGTGTTATATCACCAAAATCCAGATGGCTCAAAAGGAAAACAGGCAACTACGCAAGAAACTCGAGATTATATCGATGCGCATCCTTATGATTTATCGGGTTATGCAAAGCTTAAATTAACTATTAATACGTGGGATAAACAGAAAAAAGAAAAAACGAATCAACCTAAATTCAGAGGGTTTGGGAGGTAGTTTGATAGGATAGTATTTGAAACGCTGTGTCATTTCAAAGGATTGTTAACTAAAATGTGTCACCCTTTGAGTTTGAAAAGCGGTATTATGATAATTTAATCCTGTCAGGTATTGCTGCCTGACTCAAGTAAATCAGACTTCGACATAGTCGGGGCGGTTCAATTAAGGGATATCCAATTTTCGATGATGTAGCTAAATATGATACTGTTATTCCAACAGATTCATTTCGTTCAACCTCCTATACGAGTCAAATGAGGTTAGCTACAAAGGATCTTGACAGCCAAATTAAACTCGGCAACGTAAGTAAATCTCAGTTCACAGATGCTCAACTAAGAGCTATTGAGTCAGGAAAATCTAAGATACCTGGTTATACATGGCATCAGCATCAAGATACTGGAAGAATGCAACTTGTTCTAACTGATACACATAAAAAGACAGGGCATATTGGTGGTGAAAAAATGGATAAAGGACAATAACATTATGTGGAAGGTTTTAAAAAATGATAATGAAGATTTAGGTTTTGCGTTGAATTGCTTATTTAACCAAGCAATATCTTTTAAAGAATTTCGAGAATGGTTAGAAATTGTAATAGAAGATAATGATATATCTAACATGCCATCTTAGAACCTGTTCACAATCTTTTCAATAACAAAGCGATGAAAGCAAGATTGGTAAATTGAAGGCTCGAATTTAAATGACGCTCACAGTTTTTCCATAGACGTCTATTTTTCTCAAGCCAAGCAAACGAACGTTCTACAACCCACCGCTTTGGTATGACTTTAAACGTATGCAGTTCATCTCTTTTGGCAACTTCTGTGGTAACGGTTTCGCCTAAAATAGATTTAACACTATTAGCAAATGCCTCACCTCGATAACCGCCATCAACCATCACATTTTTTACGCGGCTTAATCGTTTAGCATGTTGACGAAGTAACGTTTTAGCACCCTCACGGTCGGTGATATTGGCAGTGGTAATACAGATAGCATGCGGCAAGCCTTGGCTGTCTACCGCAATATGGCGCTTAATCCCTGATACTTTCTTTCCTGCGTCATAGCCTTTGTACTTAGCGGTATCTGTGTTCTTAACGCTTTGAGCATCGATGAGGATAAAACTGGTTTTACCCTTGCGTTTGTCCTTCTTTCGCGCTTTTTTGACCAATTTTTTTTAAGGCTTGATGAAGAATGCTGTTGCCTTCTTCGTCAAGCTCGCTCCATTTCTGAAAGTATGAGTGGACGGTGCGCCATTTGGGAAAGTCATGGGGCAGCTGTCGCCATTGGCAACCTGTTCTTAGTACATACAATAACCCACAAAATACGTCATAAAGGTCAACCGTTCTTGGTTTGGTCTTCTTCCTAGCGCTTTCTAGAATGGGTAGTATGTGCTCAAATTGTTTTCGGCTAATGTCGCTTGGATAGGATTTTCTCATGGTGATTGATTCGGTTATTAATCGATTATGTGGCTTATCCTAGCATATTTTTTAATCGTGAACAGGTTCTTATATATTTGAGTTATTAGATTTTGAAGGAAAGTTGTTTGAATTAAATAATATTATTGGGTTTGCGCCTGATTATGAGCCTTCAGAGAAAGATGAAAAAGCTGTCATAGGTATTGCTTTTTTAAGAAATGAAAATGTTTATGATATTGATAAAGGTGAAGCTATTAAAGCTCTAAAAGAAAATGAAGATATTTATCAAAAATTCGTAAAATTTTTCCCCTTTGTGAGATTACCTTCTCTATATGGGGTCATCTGAGAATTTGGACCATAATATACCCTAAGGAAATTAGTCGAGTATTTTAAATACGATACTATTTGCGTTGTCTAAAAAACGCCGAAATCGGTGGCTATTCACTTAATTTTTCAGGAATATCGTTACCTTCCATTTCAAAATCTCCTCCGGGTTTTAAAAAATAGGTTTTGACTATGATTAATATAGATAATTCGCTATACATAATGGATAATGTAATTGAATTAGATTTAGATAAAATACTCACTAAATCTCTTACAGAATTAATAAAAGATATTTGTCAATATACTGATTCTGTTTTCAAGGAATGGAGTCAGTATACAGATTACGGCATAGGGTTACTCTACTTTAATAATCAAGAAGTGAAAATCTACTGGGAGGATTTTCCTAACATTCTAAGCTTTGAATTTAAATCGAAAATAGATGCTGACATTTTTTTAAAGAAAATTATTATGGCTTAAAAAATTATAAATTTTGAACTGTAACTCTCCCCTAAAATAAAACAGCTCAGACGTAGAATTTCTTATAAACTAAAGATAAGGCGTTTTAGCATGAGCAAACGAATGACAGAAAGCCAGATCGTAGCGATCTTAAAAGAAGCCGATGCTGGTGTACCCGTAAAAGAACTATGTCGTCAGCATGGCATCGCAAGTTCAACTTTTTATAATGAGTCACGTTAAGAAACAGTCCGGGGGACTGTTTTAGTGACGCAAGGCGAAGCGCTAGCGTAGTTAAAGCCAAATACGGTGGCATGGAAACATCCAACGTTAAGCGGTTGAAAGAACTCGAAGAAGAAAACCGCAGATTCAAGCAAATGTATGCTGAACTCAGCTTAAAATCTCAACTGCAGGCAGCAGAAATCATAAAAAAGCTGTAGTGCCTGTAGTCGAGCGTAAAGCATTAGCACAACAACTACAGGCACAGCATAATATTAGTATCGTGGTTAGTCAGCCGAACCGCTTACTACTATGAGCCTAAACTTAACGATGACGATGCTATCGTTGATAAACTTACCGAGCTCACTGACAAGCACACCCGCTGGGGCTTTCCAAAGTGCTATAAGCGGCTACGTAAACTCGGGTATGTCTGGAACCATAAACGCGTATATCGGGTCTATACAGCGATGAAACTCAATCTGCGTCGCAAAGCAAAACGACGACTGCCTACACGTGCTCCCGAGCCACTGACACTACCAAATAGCTTGGGGCCTACTTGGTCAATGGACTTTATGAGTGACAAGCTGCATAACAACATCCGCTTTCGCACCTTTAACGTAATTGATGATTATAACCGTGAACTATTAGGCATTGATATTGATACGAGCATCTCATCTTTACGGGTGATTCGCTATTTGGATCAGTTAGCCGAGTGCCATGGCTATCCTAACAAGATTCGCGTTGATAATGGCAGTGAGTTTACCTCAAGTATCTTCACGGATTGGGCAGCAGCGCATGGTATTTTGGTTGATTACATTAAGCCTGGCTGCCCATACCAAAATGCGTATATTGAGCGGTTTAATCGTAGCTATCGAAACGAGGTTTTAGATTGTTATCTATTCAATAATTTAAATGAGGTTAGACAATTAACGGATGAATGGATCGAGGTTTATAACCACGAACGACCGCATGATTCACTGGGTAATATGACACCTGCTGAGTATAGACAGGCGGCTTAATCATTCTACTTTGATGTTGTTTTAAGTTTGGGGTATTTACACTGGAGTCGTTCATCAAATTTCAATCATAATTACTTTGTTCAGTTGGCTGTTTATAAAGGGGCGAAAAAAATTGTTGCTACTCTTCACCTAGTGTATTGATTAGTTTTTTACGAGTCTATGAGATAAATTTTTTAAATAATTGTTGAGGTTTGAATGCGTTTTGTAAAAGATGGTTGTGACATACCTCAAGATTTGCTAGATGCCTATTTAAAAGGTGAGGTTGTGTTTTTCTGTGGAGCAGGCGTCTCTAAAGCGAAAGCGAAGTTACCTGACTTTACTGAATTGACCAAAAAAGTTTTAGATGAACTTCATATCCCTGAAGATGATAAGATTTATAAGTTATTGGATTTTATTATTGATAAGAAAAATCAACAACAAACTCTTATGGGATACAGCGGTCTTATATCAGTTGATAAGATTTTCAGTTACTTAGAGCGTGATTATTCTGAAATTGAAATTAGACTGAAAGTTTGCACTGCTTTAAAACCGACTCACGATGTTGATCTCTCTGCACATAGCATCATGCTAAAATTAGCCAATCATAATAATAAACTAAAATTGGTTACAACTAACTTTGATAGATTATTTGAACAGGCTGATGGCTCACTAAGTCCAAAAATATGTACGCCTCCTCAATTACCTCCTTTACATTTTGGTGAAGAGCTCGATAGTTTAGTTTATTTGCATGGCTGTGTTAATGATGACTATTCTGATGGTTTAAATCAATATTTTGTTCTATCAAGTGCTGATTTTGGTAATGCTTACTTATCAGATGGCCGGTATTTGTCAACATAGTTGTCACCCATATTTAAATCAAGCGACTAAAACCTCATTGGCATTAACCCGCCTAGACAGACGCACAGGATTAAGGGCTGTTGGCTGAACAGGCGAACAATTTCTCACTGCTCTACCATTCCAGCGAGCAGGATTTTCCTGCTTTGCCATCACCAGCACCGACTCACGTCTTGCTAGAATATCGCCATCTTTAAGCGTATGACGCTCGTTTGGCGTCACGAAATTTAACCCACTATGCTTATGCTCAGCGTTATACCAATGGACAAAGCCATTCACCCACACACGAGCATTGTCTAAACTATCAAAGCCATGCTCAGGGAAACTTGGCGCATACTTAACAGTACGAAACAGCGCCTCAGCAAACGGATTATCATTACTCACCCGAGGACGACTATAAGAGGTTAACACCCCAAGCTCATAGGCTTTCATTCGCAGGGTCTGCGACTTCATCGGCGCCCCATTATCCGAATGCAGTATCACCCCTGTACCAATGGCATTCTCATTGAGCAGGGTACGTTCTAGCAGTTTAGCCGCTAAATCACCCGCTTCCCTGTCATATACCTCGAAACCTACAATCTTACGGCTATAAATATCCTCAATCATATACAGATAATAAAACTGTCCACGTACCGTACTTGGTAAATAAGTGATATCCCAGCAGAATACCTGGCAAGGCTTGGTGGCAATAAACGTCTCTGGCGGTTTATGCGGATTAGGGGCTTTGGCTCGTCCTCGGGGCTTAAGTTGGTTGTGCCCCTTTAAAACACGGTAAAAGCTCGATTCTGAGGCATGATAAATGCCTTCATCCAGTAGGGTGGGAACGATTTGGCTGGGCGGTAAACTGGCAAAGCGGGGCTCATTGCAGGCATTAAGTATGGCTTGGCATTCTATGTCGCTTAGTTTATTACTCGGGGCAGCTCTAACAGCGATGGGACGTTTATCCCCTGTGTTGTCTTTGTCAGCCTTCCAGCGTCGATAGGTGCGTTTACTAATGCTAACCTCGCTACAGGCGATGTGAAGCCTTGCCCCTGCGTTGGTCGCTTGGTCAATGAGGGTGATTAGTTGTTGCCGCTGTGCAAGAGTGGTCATTCGTCCTCGTCTTCCCCCCATAGGGCATTGAGCTTTTTTCGCAAGATCAGTATGGCGGCTGCCTCCGCAAGCGCTTTGTCTTTGCGTTTGATTTCTTGTTTGAGTTGTTTGATTTGTTTTTGGTCGGCTTGTTGCTGTTTGCAATTTAGGCTGTTTTGTTGTTCGCTTGTGCTAAAGCCTGTGAGGGTCTGTGTTTTCCATTGGGCGATTTGTTCAGGGTAAAGCCCTTTAGTGCGACAGTATTCGGCAAGCTCAGTTTCGTTAAGCCTAGCGGTGTCAATAATGATGGTGAGCTTGGTCTCAGGGCTTAATTCTTTGGTTTTATCGTTGGTCGGCACGGCTTTCCCTTGGCGTTTAGCTTGATGACGCCAATTATACAGGGTTTGTTCGGCGATGTGTTCGTCCCGCGCAAGCTTTGCTATGCTAATAAGGTTAGGTGATAAAAGTTTGTTTAGTATGGCTTGTTTGCGTTCTAGACTGTATTGTGCCATGGCTGTCTCCTTTCCCCCATTTAGGTTGTTTGGGTGGGGGTGACAACTATTCTGACAGTGGGGGATACCAATGGTTGCTGTTACGAAAGTCAAAGCACCTAACAGCATCACGGCAACGTTATCAATTTTAGAGACGGTGTCAATTGGGTCGGTGAGCATTTGTCCAAATACAGGAATCGTACCAGAGGTAATAACGACAGTCACCAATGCAAACAGGGTGAAGTTAATCGGTAAACCCCAAAAATTGCCTTTTTTGATTTCATCATAGCTTTTGGCGTAGCGAGCAAAGTCACCAAAATTGAGCATAGGACCTGAGAAATACGACACAACTAAGGCAATCGAGGTAATGGTTGGCATAATTGAGTCAACGCCATGATATTTGACTTCACCTAAATTTAGATTGATATTGGCTAACCCTGCCCGATTGACAATCCAAAACATCAAAGCCAACATCACTACATACACCGCAGGTCCTGCCCAATCGATGAATTTTTTGATAGTATCAATACCACGCCAAAAAACGAATGCTTGTAGTACCCACATCACTATAAATGCAAGCCAACCCAATAGATTTAAACCAAGTAGATTGGTTTGCTCTAAGCCTTTTAGACTTGGCATTGCCCATAATAAGATAATCTCTAACGATTTTGATGCCAAAAAAGTTTGCACGCCATACCATGCCACCGCAATTAAACCACGAATAATCGCAGGTAAATTTGCCCCAAATACGCCAAATGGCATACTACGGGATACGGTACGCCTGCTTGTTGGCTTGGTTTTGCCACGAGATTACATAGCACTTGTACAATCATAATGCCGACAATCAAGGCGAGTAGCACTTGCCAACTTTGAATGCCCAACGCAAACAAACTGCCCGCAAACACATAACCACCGACACTGTGCACATCCGACATCCAAAACGCAAAGATATTATACCAGTTCCAATCTTGATGATTGCTACGCTCTTTACCTGCCACCAATGGTGCAAGGTCTTCGTTATACAAACGGTCGCTGTAGCCTGTCGGCGTCTGATAAACAGTGCCAAAATGCGATACCACGGCAGAAGGCGGTTGAACGGTAGTACTTGGTGTTTTAAGCATGGCTTTACTCCTTGCATTGTTTTTAAATCATAGAAAAATTTGTATACAATTTTATCTAATGACTTGGTGGCTGTTGCAATAAGAAACGGCAAAAAGCATGCCAAATGCCAATGTCCACCCTAAAATGTTTACCATTTGGCATGATAATTGAAGATTTAATAGTAAATTGATTTGCTTAAACCTATTTTATTGTATACAATCATCTGATATTGATAGTTTTAGGATTGCCATGAACATTCACTTGATTAACCCCAACACCAGTCATCACATGACTGAGCAAATGACACAAAGTGCCAAAGCCGTTGCCAATGCAGGGACGCAAATCATTGGCAGAACGCCCAAGCATGGGGCGGTGTCGATTGAGTCGCATTTTGATGAAGCGATGAGCATTATCGGTGTCGCTGAAGAAGTGCGACAAGCGGATAGTGAAAACGCCAATGGCATGATTTTGGCGTGTTTTGGTGACCCCAATATTTGGGCGGTGCGAGAGCTTACCGACAAACCAGTAATTGGCATTGCCCAAGCAGGGTTTGTCATGGCAAGCATGATAAGTACGCAGTTTGCCGTGGTCACTAGCTTGCAACGTACAGTGATTATCGCCAAGCATTTGTTGCAACAATACGGCTATGCACACCTGTGTCCGCAAGTGTTGGCAGTGGATATGCCAGTGCTTGCGTTAGAAGATGATACCGCTTTTAAAGCAATTATCAACAAATCGATTGAAGCTCGTGATAATGGGGCGGGTGCGATTGTGCTAGGCTGCGGTGGTATGTCGCATTTGACTGAGGCCATTGAGCAAGCGGTCGGTATTCCTGTGATTGATGGGGTAAAAAGTGCGGTCAAATTGATTGAAGCCATGGTTGGAATGAATTTAAAAACCAGTAAACATGGCGATTTGGCGTATCCAATAGCCAAACCATTTTTGGGCGACTTGCAACGTTTTGGTGCATAATAGCAGTTAAATCTATCCATTTTTTAAGGCAATCACCATGAGCGATTTAACAAAAACTACCGACGAGCAAATGTACCAAATGCTGTTTCGGGCGATTCATGAGCATTATCTCAAACCAGACACCCATTTGCCCGAAGATGAATTAGCAAAAAGCTTTAATGTCAGTCGCACTCGGGTGCGTAAGATTTTACAACGTTTGATTTATGAGCAACTCGTGGTGCAGCAGCCCAATCGGGGTTGTTTTGTGGCATCAATGGGCAAACCGCAAGTGAATGAAATCTTTGTGACACGTCAAATTTTGGAACTCGGTGTGATTGATTTGCTTGCCTTACCACTTAACGATGGTCAAATCACTCAACTTAATCAAATCTGTGCCGATGAATTATCCGCTCTACAGAAGGCAGAGTACGGACTTGCCAATAAACTCTCAGGCGATTTTCATATTCAACTTGCCAAATTTACCGACAATGTGACTTTGATTACTTTAATTGAGCAACTGATTGCTCGCACGTCGCTTGCCATTGCCATGTATAGCAATCCGACGACCATGCAATGTGATAATCATTGCCATTTTGATTTAATCAAACTGCTACAACAGACCGATAAAGCGTTACTTAAAAATGATATGGCAGAACATTTATCCGAACTTGCCGAGCAGTTACTGATTGAGCCACAACCCAAACAACCGCCAAATTTTAACGAATTATTTAACAAACTAGGCGATAAATAAATTCGCAGTTTTTATCATTAGGAGCGACTATGTCCACACCGCAATTTAAGCACGTTACCCCCATTGACCTACCGCATTATCCCCGAGATTTGAAGGGGTATTGCGACAATCCGCCCAAAGCCAACTGGAAAAATGGGGCAAAAATTGCCGTACAGTTTGTGCTAAACCTTGAAGAAGGGGCAGAAAATGCGGTGATGCACGGCGATGCTGGCTCTGAGATGTTTTTGTCAGATATTTTGGGCACGCAGATTTTTCCTAATCGCCATCAATCAGTAGAGTCAGCATTTGAATATGGTAGCCGTGTCGGCGTGTGGCGGGTGCTGGATTTGTTTAAAGCCCATGATTTAAAGCTAACGACCTTCTCTTGTGCGATGGCGGTTGCTCGCACGCCACATATTTTAGAAAGAGTGCTCGAATATGGGCACGAAGTCGCCAGTCATGGTTTACGTTGGGTCAATCACCAAATGATGGATAGACAAACTGAAGCTCGCCATATTGCCGACGCTACTGAAATCTTTAAAAAAATGATGGGCTTTCAACCTATCGGTTGGTACACAGGACGAGATAGTCCCAATACTCGTGAATTAGTAGTGGCTCAAGGCGGATATCAGTATGACTCAGATTCATATGCTGATGAACTTCCCTACTGGCTCAATGTGCGAGTGACTGAAGGCGACAAAATTTTCACTCGTCCACAGCTTATTATTCCTTATTCGCTTGAAACCAATGATATGCGTTTTGCGTCGAGCCCCGGTTATACCAATGCTGAGCCGTTTTATCAATATTTAAAAGATAGCTTTGATACTCTATATGAAGAGGGACAAGAAACGCCAAAAATGCTATCGATTGGCTTACATTGTCGCATGATTGGTCGTGCAGGACGTATTGTCGCTCTTAAAAAATTCATCGACTATATCACCAGTAAGCCTGATGTATGGATTTGTCGTCGTGATGAAATCGCCAAACATTGGTACGAACAGCACCCAGCGACCAGCGAAAACACATTTAATTGGTTATTTTAATAAACTTCAAGGATTAATAAATGAGCGAACCTTCTGTAATTGAGACCCCAGTTTTACCCGATTTTACCAATCTGATTAACGTTGCTGATGACCGCCTTGGAGCAAAAGCGTTATTTGCCAGTGATGAGTTTTTTGCGGTTAAGGAGCGCATCTTAAATGCTGAACCTGCAGTATTTATCGTCGGCAAATATGATGACAATGGCAAATGGATGGACGGTTGGGAAACCCGTCGTAAACGCCATTTAGGTAATGATTATTTGGTAATTAAACTTGCCAAACCTGCCAAAATTCAAGGTTTTGACATTGATACTAGCAACTTTACGGGTAACTTTCCGCCTGCGTGTCAAATTGAAGGTATCAAGCTCGAACAAGATAATGGTAATGAAAGTGCAGAATTTTGGACACAACAAAACTGGCAACCGCTCACCAATATGGTAAGCCTTCAAGGTAATTCTCATCATTATATCGCAAGTGAAAATACAGACAGTGTAATTACCCATATTCGATTAAGCATTTATCCTGATGGTGGTGTTGCTCGTTTGCGTGTGTACGGTGAAATTGTCTTTGCCGAAACAACTGATTCTCAAGGCGATATTGATTTGGTAAGTGCGTTAAATGGCGGTCAAGCGATTGCGTGGAACGACGCCCACTTTGGTAAAGCAAGTAATCTGTTACTACCCAATAAAGCCCCAAACATGGGTGAAGGCTGGGAGACTCGTCGCCGTCGTGAGCCAGGGAATGACTGGTGTATTCTAAAGTTAGGACAAGCAGGTATTGTCAATAAAATCGTGGTCGATACCGCATTTTTTAAAGGTAATTTCCCTGACAAAGTATCGATTCAAGCTGTATATGCTCCCGATTTGCCCAGGCAAGCTCTTATTACCCAAAGTATGTTTTGGGAAACCTTGCTTGAGTCTCAGCAATTGAGTGCCGATAGTATGCATGAATTTAACGAGATTGTGCTGAAGAAACCGATTACTCATGTACGAGTCAATATTTTTCCTGACGGGGGGATTAGCCGAATTAAATTGTTTGGTAAAATTGCTTAAAGGTAATGGATAATATGACAAAACATATAACTACTACTCTAACCGCCAAACCGTTGACCAAAGCGGATTTTGCTCCGTTTGGCGATGTCATCGAGCTGTATAAAGATAATGAAGCAACACCACAAAATCGCTTTACTATCAATCAAGGCTTTGCCGAGCGTCATCACCAACTTGCCACTGTCAGCCATGATGGTGGGAGTATTGGGCTTAGCATCTTTTTGGCACAGCCACGCGCATTGCCTGCGGTACTGTCAGTGATGGAATATCATCCGTTTGGTTCTCAAGCTTTTTTTAGCTTGGATAAACAAGATTATTTGGTTGTAGTTGCCAAAGCAGGTGATGAGCCAAAATCGGCTGATGAGTTACACGCATTTTATGCTCGTCATTACCAAGGGGTGCAATATCATGCTGGTACATGGCATCATCCGCTTTTGGCTTTAAATCAAGTTTGTCAATTTTTAGTGGTCGACAGAGTAGGTGGTGAAGGCATAAATTGTATTGAATTGGATATTAATGAGTGGCAAGTGCAGGTAGAATTTTAATATCCCAGTTATGAGAAAATAATTTAAGAAAAAAGGGCATAATAAATATACCCTTTTTTTATATTTTTTTATCATAAAATAGTATTGTCAAGAACGTGTTTGGCTTTAACTTTATCAATCGTACCTTCCCAGGTTGCGATTGCAACGGTTGCCACACAATTTCCAATTAAATTACCTAATGCTCGGGCAATACCAATAAACCAATCAATGGATAATATTAGAATTAATCCAACCGCAGGAATAGCAGGTATGGCATGAAGTGTGGCTGCTAAAATAACAATCGCCGAACCAGGTACACCATGAGCCCCTTTTGAAGTGATTAATGCCACAAATAAAATTGTTAGCAAATCACTTATCGATATCGGCGTATTCGTCGCTTGGGCAATAAAAACTGCTGCCATCGTAATATAAATTGAAAACGCATCCAAGTTGAACGAATAACCTGTTGGAATGACCAATCCAACAGTTGAATCTTTAATCCCCATAGATTTGAGTTTATCCATCACTTGCGGTAACACGCTATCTGAAGATGTCGTCGCAAATACTACCGCTAATTCAGATTTAAAGTAACGTAAAAACTTCCAAAGTCTTAGACCACACATCCGCATAATCAAGCCTAATACCCCAAAAATAAACACCAAAACGCTTAGATAATAAAGTATGACAAATAAACCTAATTGCTTGAAAGAACCTAACCCATATTTTGCAACAGTAAATGCGATCGCACCAAAAACACCAATGGGAGCCAAGCGAATAATAAATCCCATGATTTTAAAAAAAACATTTGAAGCTTGTCCTATAAAACTTGTAACCAACTCAGCTTTTTTGCCTAGAGCTGATAAAGCACTGCCAAACAGTAAAGCAAATAATAGAACTTGCAAAATATCACCTTCAGCAAATGCTGATGTTACTGTTTTTGGAATTAATTCCATAAAAAAACCAACGAAACCACCTTCTCTTAATTTATTGACAGTGTCACTATATTTGCTTAGTCCAGCAGCGTCTAAAGTATGAACATCAACATTCATCCCTACGCCAGGATGGAAAATATAAGAAACTAATAACCCAATAATTAACGCAATGGTAGTCACTACTTCAAAATATACTAAAGTTTTTATCCCTACTCTGCCAACGCTCTTTAAGTCGCCTGCTTCAGCAATACCATGCACTACTACACAAAATACAACGTAGGGAATCAACATTTTAATTAATTGGATAAATCCATCACCCAATGGTTTTAATTGTAATGCGAAATTAGGCAGAAGTAATCCTGCTCCTACCCCTAATACTAAGGCAATCAAGACCTGTCCAAATAACGAACTTGTGAATTTAGCCATAACTGCGAATTCTCCTTATGCCGATATGATTTTTGCAGAAAATACTTCTAAACTCGCTCTATTTAAAATTTTACTGACAAGGCTAAGCGGTTTTGCCAAAAGTTTTCTCGTCCATCAAAACGGGGTGAATGCTGAATCCCTGCAAAGTTGCTGATACTGAGCCCTTTTAATTTACCTGAGAAATTATGGATGCCATACACCATCAACTCAGTTTGGTCACGGCTATCGACGTTTTTGCTTTCTTTTAAATCCATATAAGACAATCTCGCCCCAAGGTTGGTTTGGTCGTCATATTTGCCATCCACGCCAATCATATAAGCATTACCTGCCCCCAAGTCTTGGGTACTGGTAAAAAACGGCTGAGCAAAAATCACGCTCGATGAGGTGTTTGTGCTATAAGGTGTCAATAAAGCTCCATTACGATAAGCATCACTTTGTGGTTGAATGCGGTCATACGCTAGTTTCACAGTTGCATTGTTTGTAGGTTTTAGACTAAACATAGCCCCATACATTTGGCTATCGACGTTGCCTGCTAACGCTTTCCCTTGATCTTTGCCTGTGATGTATTGCACAGCAAACTCAGGCTTTAATGGATGATTGGCTAACGCATAATTGCCTTGTGCATACGCCAGTTTGGTGTAATCATCATAATCTTCATACCAAACTTGCCCTTTTAACTGATTGCCATTGGCAAGTTTGTAACTTTTGCCCGCACCCACTGACCACATACCATCAGTTTCTTTTACGGCACTTTGACGACTGGTTTTATAAAATTCGTCTTCGCCATAGCTTTTGAATTTATTCACTTTGGTCGCTCGGATGAAGTCATCATTGTTACCCAATTTGACGTCAGCGGCTTGATACAGGTTTTGCAAAATACGAAAATCGGAGTAATCCCCCAAAAATGGAACATCCAAACGCTGGTTGCCCACAGTGACACGCGCTTTATCGTTTTGCCATTTTACATAAGCTTCAGCAAGGCCTTCTTTATCATTTTTAAATTCACTAACTTCGGCATGTCCATTATCATCATCAAGCCTACGTTGGATGTCGTAACCAACGGCTGCTTGTACGCCATAAAACGGGGCAGTTTCATAGCGGATGTAACCGCCTGTTGCAACGGTATCTTGGCTTTTTCCACCAAAATATGCGTTATTAAGAGAATAATAGGCGGTTTTGATTGCACCACTCACAGTACCACAGCTAAAGGCTTTACCAAGACTGTCAACTGAGTTATTGTTGACGGTGCAATCTTGTTGCACCCCTGACAAATGATTTAGGGTTAAAGGCGGATTGTTGGTAGGGGTAGCAATCGCCATACTCGGTAAGCCTAAAGCTAATAAGATCGCCGAATATAAATTTTTATATTTTAAATAAGTTTGTTGCATTGTTTCCTCCAAAAGATGATTAAGTGTAAAGTTTTCAAAATTAATAATGAGTCACCGCAGATGAGGTTGATGCCGTTCCGGTGTCAGCTAATGGGGTAGTCGATTTTTTTGCTAACAATTTAGAGTTAAATAATAAATTCAACAAAATAGCAGTGATGCAAGTTGAACTAATTCCAGAATGAAACAGAGTTTTTACCCATGCTGGGAAATGCTCATAAAAATCTTGGCTCACCACAGGAATTAAACCAATCGAGATGGCAGTTGCTACAATAATGAGATTATTTTGATTTTCATAATTAACTTTAGATAACGTACGAATGCCGCTAGCTGCCACGCTACCAAACAGAATGATTCCTGCACCGCCCAAAACTGGCATAGGTATAGATGCCACGACACGACCTAAAACAGGCAATAAACCTAGAGTCACCAAAATTGCACCCGCAGTTGCCACCACAAAACGACTTTTAATTCCTGTCATAGCTACTAAACCAACGTTTTGAGCAAATGCCGTTTGCATAAATGAACCAAACATTGGAGCAATCGCACTAGAGAGTAAATCTGCACGCAGACCGTCACCGACACGGCGTTCATCAACAGATGTGCCCACAATTTCACCAACTGCCAAAATGTCTGCTGTCGTTTCTGTCATGGTGACCAATGTCACAATACACATTGAGATAATGGCAGCTACATCAAAGACAGGGGCACCGAATTGGAAAACATTGGGAATAGCAAAGAATGCTCCTGAACCTACTTTGGAAAAATCAACCATACCAAACATCGCAGCAATGATTGTCCCAACCGCCATTGCTATCAAAATAGCCAAGCGACGCACCAAAGGATTACGAGTGATACTGAGTAATAAAATAACACCCAAAGTTGCTAATGCTAACCCAACATTACCAGGGTCACCCCATGTTGGTGCTTTTGGATTACCACCCATTATCCAGCGAATACTTACGGGAATTAGAGACAAGCCAATCATGGTAATGACTGACCCTGTCACCACAGGCGGAAAAAATCTTAATAAACGAGAAAAGAAAGGTGAGATAATTAAGCCAACCACTGATGCTACCATTACCGCACCAAATACCATAGGCAAACTACCACCTGTAGTAATAATCGCCAGCATAGTGGCTACCCCGGCAAATGACACGCCTTGCACAATAGGTAGTTTCGCCCCAAAGTATTTAATACCAAGGGTTTGTAAAAGCGTAGCTAATCCCCCCACAAATAAACTTGCTGCGATAAGCGTTCCGATTTCGGCAGATTTTAATCCCGCCGCCGAACCAATAATGAGTGGTACTGCGATGATACCGCCGTACATCGTTAAAACGTGTTGCAAGCCATAAGCCACGTTTTTAGTCATACCGAGTTGTTCGTCTTCAGGTCGTATAGTGGTGAATGTATTTATAGTCATCATAATCCCCTTTTATTTCTCATTTTTTTTAAAGATTTTGTCTAACTGCCACGATAAGTCGAAAAACCATAAGAGCTAATCAGCAATGGCACATGACAATGAGCTTGTGTGCCATCAAGAACAAAGTCGATTGTCACTTTCGGATAAAAGCACGCTCTTTTATTCTTGGCAAAATACTCAGCTGTCGCAAATACTAATTGATACTCACCTATTGCTAACGCTCGATTATCACTGGGTAATTCAAACTGCTTGATTCTGCCTGATTCATCGGTAATTCCTTGGCTGAGTAGCTGTGGCATTTCGTTTTGTAGTTGGTATAAACTCACTTGAACATTACTTGCAGGTAGTCCAAGCGTGGTGTCTAAAATGTGGGTGCTTAATGTAGTCATGCAGTGACCTCCTGTTTTAATCGTAAAAGTGCAATTTGTGAAAGTTGGTCTTTAACTTCAAGTTGTTCTTGCTCTGGCGTATTGTTAAGACGGCGGTTTAATTCAGCCAGTATCTCTTCAGTGCTTCGACCTAATGCCCGAATCAAAAAAATAAAGCCAAATTTATTTTCATAATCTACATTCCCTTTATATAGAGCATCCTGCACTGCATTGGTGAGGTTAACGTTGCTTTGCTCGTTTTTAGAGAATTGTTGTTCTCTTTCATTCAAGGATTGGATGGCTTTTTTCTCACCAATTCGAGGATGATTGCCCAACGCCTCGCTAATTTGTTGCCATGTCCAAGTGTCTGTTTGCTGTTTAGCGTAGTTATATAGATTCTCGCTATTAATAAATGGACGATGTACAACAATATTCTCGCCCCAAGATGGTATTTGTACACAATTTCTTAAGATTTCTGTTGCTTGTTGCATTGGCAGTTGATTAAATTCAGCTATATTCATGTCTGATTTTCCTAAGTATCTGCTTTAGTTACTACTTTAAGGGATAGCAATTAGTATGCCGATTTTTACAATTTTTCATAAAATAATTATTTTATTGTATACAATATCTATAATTTTCTTTTTGTTTAATCATTGCCCATAAAAAAACCCTGTTAAAACAGGGTTTTTTTTGAAGTGAATTTCTTAATTTTAATCTAAAGGATTGCCTTGAATATTATTGAGAATACCTTGTAATATTCGCTTGCCATCTTCTTGGCGAAGTTCGTCGTACCATGCTTGAGTTGCGGCTGGATCTTCCCCATGGGTCACGCCGCAACGTTTGCGAGCGACCATTACTAAATGATTGGCTCGTGGTGCTCGCACTTCGACATAACGTTTCAACGCATCGTCAATACTGTTGGTATTAATCGCCAAGGAACGAGTTAAATAAATCGAATCTTCTAAGGCTTGACAGCCACCTTGCCCAATATCGGGGGTTGTACCGTGAGCAGAATCCCCTAATAAGACGACCCGACCTTTTACCCAAGTATCAAATGGCTCAATATCATGGATTTCGACACGGTTAGTTTTGGCAGGGTCAATTTTGTCGATAAGTTTTTGTACTGGCTCACACCACCCTGTAAAGTATTGTTTTAATAACGTTTTATAATTATCTCTTTCATTGGGTAGGCCAACAGGTAATGGTACGTCGAAGAAGAAATAGAACCGTCCACCTGCTATTGGCATGAGTGACACCCGTTTTCCTTCACCTACAAATGTCGTCCATTGATCAGCAGGTGCGATGGATTCATCAATTTCCACTAGACCATTCCAATTGACATACCCTGCGTAACGTCTCTCGAGTTTTTTGCCAAGAATATACTCACGAGTAAATGAGTGTGTACCGTCCGCTCCAATTAACAAATCAGCAGTATCAGACGAACCATCGGAGAAATACGCTGTCACTTTGCTATCTTTTTCGGATAAATTCTGCTCAATATTGACTAAGCCGATGCCTAGTTTGACATCCTCTTTTCCAAAAGCTTCCATTAGCATTGCTTGCAATTCAGCCCGAGACACGGGGTAAGGCTTTTGACCTGCTTCTTCGACCAAGGGCTGTAGACTAAATTGGGTCATCACCGAATTGCTGAAACCATCAATATAGGCTAGGTTCGCCATGTCACCACCCAAGGCTTTGACTTCCTCGTTTAATCCCAGATAGTTTAAGCATTTAACACCGTTTGACCAAACCGAAATAGCCGCTCCAACTGGCAAAATCTTTTCCACACGCTCATAAACAGTAACCTGGTGTCCTTGTTTTTTGAGTCCAATCCCCGCACTCAAGCCACCAATACCTGCACCAATAATAATAATTTTCATAAATGCTCCTTATTTAACATAATTTGTATACAATATAAAAAAACAATTGTATTTATGGAAAAGCAATTTATGTGCCAATGCAGATTTAAAGCAAGGAGATATTAATGACTAGGTATAACTAATTAAGGGTATTGCAACAACTGGGCGGTAATAGCAATCGCAATGAGATTAGGCTCTTTACTGTGAATACCCGTAATTCCCATCGGACAGATTAAGGAGGTTAAAGTCTCTGGTGAAACACCTCTAGCAAGTAGACGCCGTTCAAAATTAGCTCGCTTGGTGGTTGAGCCTATCATGCCAAAGTAGCGAATATCTTGTTGTTTTACTTGGCGTTTGAGAATAGATTGGCAAAGCTGAAAATCTAAGCCGTGGTCATGAGTCATCACAATAAAGAAACTATTTGGTAAAGCGGTTTCAATGAGTTGCTCAGGAATATCGGTTTCTTGATAATCTAAGTAAGCATGGGATAAATCAATATTCTCAATCCTATTTTGATAATCTCGTGTTTCTATCCAATGTACTTTCACAGCAAGTGGAAGTAACAGTTTCACTAATGCTTGAGCAATGTGCCCTGCTCCAAATAAATATACATGAAAGCGAGTAGATTCAATAATTTGAGAGAATTTCCAAGTATTTTCTTTATTATTTAAAAAAGAGCCATCTTGATGCATAATCTCATAACTTGTTTTAGACTGTTCGATCTCTATTGCTTTTTTGATTTGCCATGTTGAATGCTTATCACTTGAGGATAAATAACGATACAGCGTTTGCCCGTGCTGGGTTTGATGAAGCAAATTGTTGAAAAAGTCGACATCTAAATGGCTAATTCTTTCAAATAATACGAGAACTCGACCACCACAACATTGTCCTAATCTTGCACCAAGATTAAATCGTTCGATAATTAGTGATGGTTCGCTTTGGTTACTCAACATCGACTGAGCGATATTAAGCGATTGCCACTCTAAATGCCCTCCACCAATGCTACCAACGCTCTCAATTGTTTGTTGAGGGTCATTTGTAAGGCGTACCACCATACTCGCACCCACTTCTCTAGGTGCTGAGCCAATCACTGACATCACAGTGACTAATACACAGTCACTATTCTGTGTGAGCCATAATGCAAGCTTGTCTATCCATCCATTTATCATATTGATTTATACAAACTTTATATTATTGATTTGATAAATGCGTTTGACTATTCACAAGCTGTTTGGCATTGACAATGGCTTGCAAAATCGCTTCAGGCGTCGCAGGTGCAGATAAAAAAGGCTTAACTTTAATACCATTTTGCAAGATTGGGGTAGTTATACTTGCAGATACCGCGTCACGTAGTGCAGAAAATACCGATAATGCCAACATAAAAGGGGGTTCGCCCACTGCTTTTGAACGATGGATAGTATTTTCAAGGTTTTGGTTATCGTACAAATTTACATTAAAAATTTTCGGCATATCGGTAGCAGTTGGGATTTTATAAGTGGATGGTGCATGGGTAAATAAATGTCCTTGTTTGCGTCCTTCTGGCACCCAGTACAGTTCTTCAGACGTTAACCACCCCATGCCTTGAATAAATCCTCCTTCAATTTGTCCAATATCAATCGCAGGATTAATCGAGTTACCGACATCATGCAAAATATCGACTCGTAACACTTTACTTTCTCCTGTTAAAGTATCTATGGCTACTTCGCTCGCTGCCGCTCCATAGGCAAAATAAAAAAATGGTCTGCCATAACGTAACACGGGATTCCAATGGATATCAGGCGTTTTATAAAAACCACTATCCCACAGTTGTATCCGAGCTTGATAAGCGAGTTTGATAAATTCAGCAAATTGCCAAGATTGTCCACTTGCATAAATATATCCATCTTTAAACTGCACTTGACTAGGCTTAGTATTCGCTAATTCGGCGGCAAATGTTTGTAAGCGATTGCGAATATTAATACAGGCGGCTTGGGCTGCTTTACCATTTAAATCTGTACCACTAGACGCAGCAGTAGCTGAGGTATTAGGCACTTTGGCAGTGTCAGTCGCTGACAATCTAATTTTTGATAAATCAAGGCTAAATTCATCGGCGACAATTTGGCGGATTTTGCTATATAGTCCCTGCCCCATCTCGGTGCCACCATGATTCACCAAAATTGTGCCATCGGTATAAATATGAACCAATGCTCCTGCTTGATTAAACAGAGTCGCATTAAACGAAATACCAAATTTTACAGGCGTTAATGCCAAGCCCTTTTTGATAATCGGGCTTTGCTCGTTAAAGCTCTTGATAGTTTCTCGTCTAGTGAAATAATCGCAATGCTCAGCAAGTTTACTCACCAAGTCAGGTAAAATATTATCTTTGACATAAGTGCCGTAAGGGGTTTTGGAGCGTGGGGCAATTTCGTCGATATTTTCTGCAGAAAAATCAATACCCGCTTGCTCAGACATAGCGGTATAGAAATTACGTTGACGTATAATGAGGGGGTCAATATCTAACGCATATCCAATATCATCCATGATGTACTCTATCGGGAACATGCCTTGTGGACCACCAAAGCCTCGAAAGGCCGTATTAGAGACGGTATTGGTTTTACAGCGTAGACTGTCAATGGTGACCGCATCGAGATAATAGCCATTGTCAACGTGGCAAATCGCCCTATCATTTACTGGTCCTGATAAATCTGTTGATGAGCCACAATTAGAGGCTAACTGAATATATAAGCCTAGAATCATCCCTTGCTCATCAAAACCCACGTCCCACTGATAAGCAAAGCCATGGCGTTTACCTGTGACTATCATGTCAGTATCACGGTCAAGTCGTAGCTTCACAGGACGTTTCAATTTAACCGACAAAATTGCTGTAATACACGCCCATTGAGCTGATTGCGATTCTTTCCCCCCAAATCCTCCGCCCATGCGTCGCACTTCAACACTGACTTGGTGCATGCCATAGCCGACAGCCTCGCTAATCAGTAATTGCATTTCGGTGGGATGTTGGGTTGAGCATAGCACTTGAAGCATATCCTCTTCTTTTGGGTAGGCATAGCAAATTTGCCCTTCAAGATAAAAATGCTCTTGTCCGCCAACTTGGGCTATCCCTTGTAATCGATAAGGGGCAACGGCAAGTTTTGCATTGGCATCGCCTGCGGTGATTTGTACAGGTGGCAGTATCCAAGATTGTCGTGCTATTGCCTGCTCAATAGTCAAAATAGGTTCTAACGCTTCATAGGTCACTTTCGCCAATCGGCTTGCTTGCTGAGCCTGTTGATAGGTTTTTGCCACCACTACAAAAATCACCTGTCCAAAAAAACTAACCGTATCGGTTGCAATAATCGGCTCATCAGCGACCACTGGACCACAATTATTGTGTAATAATTCTGTACCTGTCAGCACGCTCACAACACCTTCAGCCTGCCAGACTGCTGACAAATCCATGTTGATAATCTTACCATGAGCTATTTCTGCCAAGCCCAATCCTGCATACAATGTGCCCTCAACTTCGGGAATATCATCCACATAATTAGCTTTGCCAGACACATGTAAATGGGCACTTTCATGGGTGATAGATTTGCCCACATAGGTATTTTTTTGGGTGACTGTCATATTATTCATTGCAGTTATTCTCTCTTAGCCTTCTTGTATTTTTTGATTTTGTTATACGATTTGAGTTAAACGAATGAGATTTGGTTCGTTTGTAGTCCCATCTATTACTTGAGACTCAAAATAAAAGCGTTTCAATAAGTTTTTGGCAACCAATAAACGATAATGTGCACTAGCTCTACCGTCGGTCAATGGGCTGAAATCTTGCTCAATCTTAGACAGAGCATTGTCAATATTCGCTTCCAGCCATTCTTGATTGTGTAATGCCGCTTCTAAATGTTTGGCTCGTTTAGGAATTTCTGCCATACCGCCATAAACAATTCGGATTTCACTTACTTTATTTTGTTTATCTAACTTCACAAAATATGCCCCACATACCGCTGAAATATCGGCATCAAAGCGTTTTGCAACTTTATAAGTAGCAAAATAACTTGATTCATCAGGTAAATTTTGGTGATTCGGCACTTGAATGGCGGTAATAAACTCACTCGGTTGCAACGCATTTTTTTGATAAGCAATATAGAATTCGTCCAAAGCTAATGTGCGAACCTGTTCACCACAGCGTAATACAAGCTTTGCGGATTGAGCAATTAAAGCAGGCATACTATCACCAATCGGCGAGCCATTCGCAATATTACCGCCTAATGTACCTGCATTTTTAATTTGTTTAGATGCAAATCGACGAGCCAATTCTTGCCAACCGCTATTTTGTGCTATCAATGCCGTAAACGCATCTTGTAAGCTCACTCCTGCCCCAATTTCCACATAATCGGCTGTGTTATTAATAGTTTTTAGTGCTAGGATATGGTTGATAAAAATTAAATTATCAAGCTGTCGATGTTGTTTGGTTACCCACAACCCGATATCCGTACTACCTGAGAGCAATCTAGCGTTTGGATAGGTCTTATATAATTCAGCCAATGCTTCAAGAGTTTTGGGGATAAAAAATTGCTGGTCTTTAACCATCAATGCTAATGATGGTAAAGCCTGTAAAGACTGTAAAGCATCAATGATTTTTGCTTTATCAAATGTGACTCTTGGCGACTCATACGCTAATTTAACCGCATCAATTATCGGTCGATAACCCGTACAACGGCATAAATTACCCGATAACGCATCTAGTATTTGTTCCTCATTTGGGCAACTTGCACTATTTTCGTACATTGCCCACAACGACATGATAATCCCTGGTGTGCAAAATCCACACTGAGAGCCATGAGCCGTAATCATCGCATGTTGAATTGGGTGAAGGTCATCTGATAAATTTTGCAAATCTTCAATGGTAAATAAAGCACATCCATCTAGCGTTGGTAAAAATTGGATACAAGCATTAACCGCTTCTAAGTGCAATTGATTTTGTTCATCGAGCTTGCCAATAACAACCGTACAAGCTCCACAATCACCTTCACCACAGCCTTCCTTTGTTCCTGTGGCTCGACAACTTTCTCGCACAAATTGTAAAACGGTTTGAGTGGTATGACTAGGTATGATTTCACATATCTCTTGACGAAAATAAAAGCGAACAGGGCGATTATGCTGAACTGAATTAGCAGGAAACATGATAATACTCACAGTTTTGGTTCATTTATTAGTTATTTATTAGCCATAGAACTAAATATGCATTTTATATGCCATTTAACTTTTTATAAACATTTTTGTATACATATTTTTTAATTAATGATTATATTTTGTATACTGGTATAAAAGTTGCAAAATGATTTTTAGGAGTTATGAAAGGTGTGTTATCACAATTGAAAAATATAAAAGAAGAATAATCATGGGTTATAAGTTATTAAAAAACATCGAAATGTTAGCTACTATGGATGATGAAGGGCGTGAAATTGCCAATGCCTCCATTTTAATTACCGATAATGTAATCACTGCGTTAGGAACAACCACTGAGATTGTTAAATATATTCACGATAATTATATACAGGTTGATGAAGAGATTGATTTAACACATCATGTGGTATTGCCTGGCTTGGTTAATACTCATCATCATATGTTCCAAAGTCTAACGAGAGCCGTACCAAAAGGACAAAATGCCGAATTATTTGGTTGGTTGCAAACCCTCTACCCTATTTGGCGAAATTTAAAACCACGAATGATTTACAATTCCACATTAACAGCGATGGCTGAGCTTATCCTTTCTGGTTGCACGACAACTAGCGACCATCTGTATCTTTACCCCAATGGCTCACGTCTAGATGACAGTATCGAAGCATCGCACGCTATTGGTATGCGGTTTCATGCCTGTCGTGGCAGTATGACAGTTGGTGAAAGCAAAGGAGGCTTGCCACCTGATAACTTGGTTGAAACTGAAGACGCTGTGCTCAAAGATAGTGTACGACTTATCGAACAGTTTCACGATGCTAATCGCCATGCGATGACTCGGGTTGCATTAGCCCCTTGCTCACCATTTAGCGTTAGTCAAGAATTGATGAAACAAACTGCTCTACTTGCTAGAGAATATCATGTTTGTATGCATACTCATTTAGCAGAAAGTGATAATGACGTGGCGTACAGCATTGCAAACTTTGGTATGACACCTGCTGAGTATGCTGAATCATTAGGTTGGGTGGGACAGGATGTGTGGCACGCCCATTGTGTAAAACTTGACAATCACGGTATTGATTTATTTTCTCGTACTAAGACTGGCGTTGCTCACTGTCCATGCTCCAATATGCGACTGGCATCAGGTATTGCCCCTATCAAAAAAATGCTCAATGCACATGTACCAGTCGGATTAGGGGTAGATGGCTCTGCTTCTAATGACTGTGGTAATTTATTAGGAGAAGCTAGACAAGCAATGCTATTGGGTCGAGTGATTGATGCACCTGATGCATTAACTGCTCGAGAAGTGCTTCGCATGGCAACACGTGGCGGTGCAGATGTCCTAGACCGTGACGATATCGGGATAATACAAGCAGGTATGAGTGCGGATATAATCGCATTTCGTACTGATACCTTAGCCATGGCAGGCGGTGCGATTCACGACCCAGTCGCCTCACTAGTATTCTGCACACCTTCCAACGTGGATTTATCCATTATTAATGGCAAAGTGGTAGTAAAAGATGGGCATCTAATGACATTATCCTTGACTGATATTATCAAAAATCATAATCAATCGGTAGTGGCTTTAATGAATTAAGACCACTGTTAATATTTACTGCTAAGCCAAATAAGCTATACACTTAGGGGTCACCACAGAAAACGGAAAAATAGCACACTAAGGAATTTAGTCGAGTATTTTTAAAAATGATAATGGGTGAGATATCTATAAAACGACCGTTTTTTTAGCCTAGCAAGTTCGGCAGTTGAATCTTGTCTTTGGTTGCTTTGGATTGACCTTGATCGTATCTTTTAATCCAAGCATAAAGGCTATGGGTGGTCGTACCTAAACGTGTAGCTACTTCTGCTACGCTATAGCCTTTCTCTGTCACTTGTTTAACTGCTTCGATTTTGAATTCTTCAGGGTATCGTTTACCGCTCATAATCACCTCATAAATTAGCCATTTTATCTAATTTTAAGGTGTCTACAAAATCGGTGGCTATTCAGATAGATGGCAGTAGAAAACCTCTATAATAAATGCAGTTGTAATCTTATAGAATTAAACTAATGGAAACAACTTTTGTCATCATTTAATCTACATAATAACAGCTACATTGTATTAAGCAATATTGAGAGACTTAACAGGGACCAGCCGATACAACGTCTGCGGATGCACCCCTAGAATCCTTGCCACCTCAGGATACGTCCGTCCAGCAGACAACTCCCGACGAGCCAGTTCCAACTTCTCCTCACTCACCCTAGGCTTACCTGGCACTTTACCCCGGCGACGCGCTGCCGCAAGACCCGCCTTTACCCGCTCTTGAATCAGCTCACGCTCCATCTGACCCAGTGCTCCTAAAATATTAAAATACAACCGACCGGCAGGCGTACTCGTATCAATACTCTCGGTGATACTCACAAGCTGTGCACCTGTCATCCGAATTTGCTCACTGATTTTAATCAAATCGGGTAGGGAACGACACAACCGATCGAGCTTCCAAACCACCAACGTATCACCGTCGCGTAAATAGCCTAACGCATCCGTCAACCCTTGGCGTTCTTTCACACTACTTAGCTTATCAGTAAAAATTCGATCACAACCGTATTTACTCAAAGCATCAAGCTGCAAAGACAAATCTTGCTCCTTGGTTGACACCCGAGCATAACCAATTACCTGAACCGTCAAAATACCCTCCTAAAAAATAGCCAACAACGCAGTAACTAAATAGCCAACAACTACCCACCCTTTGAAAAATATCGACTAATTTTAACTCACCTTATAACCATAACTAAAAGTTATCCAAACACACTAGATAATATCTAAAAAGAATCAATTAAAATTTAGAATAAAAATATTATTGTCAATATATAAATTACAATAAAACTGAATAGCCTAATATCATTGATAGGTTTTCATTGAAATAAATAATAGACAATATTATTGAATAAAACTGGGGTAAAAACAATCAAAACTTCTCATCTTGATTTATTCAATAATAACAGGTGTTTTTGTTGAATAAATATTTAAAGAAAATCTATAACATTTATTTATGAGTTTGTTCTTTGGTGATAAATTGATTATTCATTTTAAAAAATCCGTAAAAACTAGATAAAATGAAATATTCTTCCAATAATGTATATTTTTATAAAAAAATGCTTTTATTTTCCATTAATTAGAATTTATATCATTCATTGGAAATTCATTTCCATTATTTTATTAAATTTGCTAAAATTGGAAATAAAATACTAAATGGAATATTTAATGATTTCTCGAGAAAATTATTTACAGCAATTGATTCAATTTAAAGATTCAGATTTTATAAAAGTGATAACCGGCGTTCGCCGTTCTGGCAAATCTGTTTTATTGATGCAATATCGAGATTATTTGCTCTCTCAACAAATTAGTGCAGAAAATATTATTTATATCAATTTTGAGAGTTTTGAGTACCAGTGGGTCAAAAATGCGGATGATTTTAGCCAATTGATCAATGAGAAACTTAAAGGCAGTGAAAATAAGGTCTATTTGTTATTTGATGAAATCCAATTTGTAGACGGATGGCAAAAAATTATTAATGCGGTCCGAGTTAGCTTTAATAGCGATATTGTGATTACAGGCTCTAATGCCAATTTACTCTCTGGGGAATTGGCGACTTTATTAAGCGGTCGCTATGTGGCGATCAACATTTATCCTTTGTCCTTTAGAGAGTATCTGTTAGCTAAGCAAGTACCTGTGGATTCTAGGTTGGTTGATAAATATTATCTTGAGTATGAACAATACGGCGGGTTTCCCAGTGTTGTTATGGCAGATGAGCCTTTAAAGGATACCATCTTATCAGGAATTTTTGATTCGATTGTGCTCAATGATATTGCGCATCGCGCAGGGGTGAAAGATACCCATATTTTAAAAAGCGTCATTTTATTTTTAGCTGATAATGTCGGGCAGTTAGTTAATCCAAGCAAAATCAGTAACACATTGGCCAGTGAGCGAGTGCCAACCTCGAATCATACCATTAGTAAATATCTTGAGTTATTAGAAAATGCGTTTTTGTTTTATAAGGTGCAGCAATATGATATCCGTGGTAAGGGTTATCTTAAGACCAATGCTAAGTACTTTATTGTTGATAATGGCTTAAGGCGTCATGCAATTGGTAAAAAAGAGGCCAATTATGCCAATCGGTTGGAAAATATTGTATTTTTAGAACTATTAAGACGGGGCTATACACTGGATGTGGGTCGTTTAGACAGTAAAGAAATTGATTTTGTGGCTCGCAGGGCGGATGAATTGCTATATGTGCAAGTGACATATCAAATCCCAGAGAATACCCATGAAACGGATAATTTATTACATATACGAGATAATCATAAAAAGATAGTCATTACAGGAAAGTATGATGAGCGTCGCCAAATTGACGGTATTCCACTGATTTATATTGTGGATTGGTTGTTAGAATCTGATGAATAAACAAAAATCAGCTAATAAAAAATATATTATTCTCCGCATATTTTGCGGTAATTGTTTGATATAATTACCGCATCTACTTTTTATAACTATCTATAAATGCTGTATAAAAAATACATTCACGAATATCCCAACTGGACCGATTGGCAAATTGATAATAATCAGTTGTTACCATTGGTGGCTAATGTGCGTCTATTACAAGGTAAACTTCTGGGGCAAATGCAAAGCTTAGGATTTGAACTACCGCTTGAAGCGCAATTGGACGCTGTGACGCTTGAGGTGATTAAAACGTCTGAGATAGAAGGGGAGATACTCAATAATGAGCAAGTACGTTCATCAGTGGCCCGACATTTAGGCATTGAACATCTATATGATCCTGCTCAATTGGTTACACCCACTCGAGAAATCGATGCTATCGTTGAGATGATGTTAAGAGCCAGTTTTTATTTTGATCAACCACTGACACTTGATGAAATCTTTGCTTGGCATCGGGCGTTATTCCCCACAGGTTTTAGTGGGCTATATGAAATACAAGCGGGCAGACTTCGAGACGATAGTACAGGTGCTATGCAGGTCGTGTCTGGAGGTTATGGTCGCACTAAAGTGCATTTTGAGGCACCAGCAGCACAACTATTGCCAGATGAGTTGGCTAAATTTATTGCTTGGTATAATACGGAGCAATTAGATTTAGATTTGACTATCAAAGCCGGTATCGCGCATTTATGGTTTGTAACCTTGCACCCCTTTGAAGATGGCAATGGGCGTTTAACGCGGGCGATTACGGAGCGTATGCTTGCCAAGAGTGATGGCAGTGCCAGGCGTTTTTATAGTATGTCGGCGCAAATTTTAGCAACTCGGTCAGAATATTATACGATTTTGGAATCTACCCAAAAAGGTTTAACGTCAACAACAGATTGGTTGGTATGGTTTTTACAAACGCTCGATCAGGCTTTAACCATGGCACTCACTCGTACCCAAAGGACGGTTGATAAAGCCCAATTTTGGCATACGCATCGGTATACAATGTTTAATGAACGCCAAGTGATGATGATTAATCGATTGTGGGGCGACTTCTTTGGTAAATTGACCAGCAAAAAATGGGCAATGATGACTAAAACATCGCCAGATACGGCTTTGCGAGATATTAATGACTTAGTTGATAAGGGCATACTGATTAAATCTGCAGCGTCTGGGCGCAGTCAAAGCTATGAGCTAAGCGCTCACGCTGATAGTTAAAATATTGGTATTTCGGTCAATACGCTAAAGTCTTGGGAGCAAGGTCAGCGCAAACCGAGTGGAAAGTTAATAAATTCAGCATCTGTACGTACTCTATAATCTGCCAAATTTGCAAGCTTGAATGGTTCATGAAACCATTCATCCCATAAAATGAGTAAAAATTTTTTATAAAGAGCTTTCCATTGATTTAAATCTTTTTTATAAACCTTAAAAATTTAGGTAGTGTTTCAAACGCAGTAATAAAATTATCCCATTGATTGCTTGAAATTCGGATATAGTAAATACTTAACTGTTTCAACTAACTACAAACCTGTTACACTTGTGTTTTGAATCTACTTTCTATACTTGAAATGTCAACAAACTCTATACAAAATCTGAGAAATATATGAGTGCAGAAGCCACATCTATCAACCTTCTATCCCCTGTCATACTGCTCACAGCGGCAGTGATTTCAGTCCCCTTAATCAAGCGCCTAGGATTAAGCTCGGTATTGGGATATTTAATTGCAGGATTAATTATTGGTCCATTTGGATTAGCGTTTTTCTACGATTCTGCCTCTATTCTGCATGTTGCTGAGCTTGGTATTGTGATGTATCTGTTTGTGATTGGACTAGAAATGCGTCCATCGGATTTATGGAGTTTAAGAAAAGAAATTTTTGGATTAGGCACATTACAGATTAGTGCCTGTTTATTGGGGTTAATGCCGGTAGGCTTGATCTATGGCTATTCTTGGCAAGTGAGTTTTGTGTGTGCTGCAGGCTTTGCACTCACCTCGACTGCAATTGTGATGCAACTTTTGGGGGATCGTGGAGACATTGCTCAACCACGAGGAAAAAAAATTGTCTCGATCCTGCTTTTTGAAGATTTATTGATTGTCCCTTTATTGGCAATTGTCGCTTTTATCGCACCGAATCAAGTTGTTGAAAGTACTTCTGCGCGTTTGCAGAGCATTGGGATTGGTTTAATATCAATTGCAGGTTTAATCGCCGCAGGCTATTGGTTGCTTAACCCTTTATTTCGTTTATTAGCCGCAGCCAAAGCCCGTGAAGTCATGACTGCAGCAGCACTCTTAGTGGTACTCGGCGCAGCATTACTGATGCAAGTTAGTGGCTTATCGATGGCAATGGGGGCATTCCTTGCAGGGGTATTACTCTCCGAATCCACTTTTCGCCATGAGATTGAAGCGGATATTGAACCGTTTCGTGGCATATTGCTCGGGTTATTTTTTCTGGGCGTAGGCATGTCATTAGACCTTAACGTCGTGAAAAATAACTGGGCATTAATCTTAAGTGCTGTACTTGTGCTGATGTTTGTCAAAGCATCCATGATTTACCTGATTGCACGCCTGACCAAAAGTTCACACTCCGAAGCACTCGATCGCGCATTACTAATGGCTCAAGGGGGGGAGTTTGCTTTTGTACTCTTTGCTGCCGCCTTGAGTGCTCAAATCATTAGTGCTGAGGAAAGCTCAAATCTGACTGCGATTGTAATCTTGTCGATGATTTTGACCCCCATCATTGGCATTCTGTTTAAACGTTTTACCCAAACTACAGAACAAACTTCTTTGGAAAATATCCCTATTGCCGAAGGACTTTCCGGAAAAGTATTGATGATTGGTTTCGGTCGTTTTGGACAAGTCTCCAGTCAATTACTGCTTGCTCGAGGCATTGATGTGACCATCATTGATAATGATATCGACATGATTCAAAACGCTGAAAGATTTGGATTTAAAATTTACTATGGCGATGGTTCTCGTTTAGATATTTTACATGCCTCTGGAGCAGATACGGCTGAAGCAATTGTTGTTTGCGTAGACCACAAAGAAACGACGAATAAGATTGTAGAGTTGGTGCAACATGAATTTCCTTTAACCAAGTTACTGGTTCGCTCTTATGACCGTGAGCATGCGCTGCATTTAGCAAAACAAAATGTGGATTACATGATTCGAGAAACCTTCGAGTCGGCCATGCTATTTGGCGGTGCGATTTTAGAAGAATTGGGTGTTGACCAGAGTGATATTGAAGAAATTAGCCAAGAAATCCGAGAACGAGATAAAGAACGTTTTGAAACCGAAGTTGCAGCAGATGATGTCTATGCGGGTGTCGGTTTGCAATACACAGGACCGCGTCCGACTGCACCTTTAATTACACCAAAGCACACAGGGCAAATTCTGAATGAATATGACACTCAGCAGTAATTTCACATATTAAACCCAAATAAAAAAGAGGTCTGTGTAGATCTCATTTTCGGTAAGCATCCGCTGAACCCCACTTCTTTAGTGAGCAGAGGATATTTATTATTTATTATTTAGGAATTATTAAATCCTATAAATATCATTTATTGGATTAATCTACTTTGGTACTATGCACATCATCCCCCAGTTAACAATAAGGAACAACTATGAATAAGATGATGAATGCGCTTATCCTAGAAAATTTTGGTGATCATGAATTTAAACGTGTAGAACTCCCTATACCTCAACCAGAGGCTGGACAAGTTCTAGTACGTGTTCATGCCAGTGGTGTAAACCCTATTGATTATAAAATTCGTCTTGGTGAAGCACCATATGCTATGCCAGAGCTTCCTGCCGTGTTGGGAACAGATATGGCTGGGGTTGTCACTGCTGTTGGTGAAGGTGTCACCCACTTCAACGTTGGAGATGAAGTTTACGGTCTGATTGGTGGCGTTCGTGGTCTTCAAGGATCTTTAGCAGAATATGTTGTAGCAGATGCTGATCTGATCGCATTAAAGCCACGCAATATCTCTATGCGCGAGGCAGCAGTACTACCATTGACATTCCTCACCGCTTGGGAAGGTTTAGTGGATAATGCGAAGGTCCAACCAGGGCAAACTGTACTGGTTCAGGGTGGTGCTGGTGGCGTTGGTTATATGGTGGTTCAGCTTGCAAAAGCACTTGATGCAAATGTTTGGGCGACTGGTCGTACAGCTGATCAATCACTGATTTCAGAACTCGGTGCAACACCTCTCGATTACACAACAGCATCTTCCGATGACATTATTGCTGCAAGCCCTGAGGGTCAAGGTTTTAACATTGTTTACGACACTGTGGGTGGTCCAGTACTCGAAGCTTCACTTTCCATGACAACTCACTATGGCCACATTACCAGCTGTGCTGCATTTGGTAATCATAATTTAGCGAGTTCATCTCTACGGTGTGCCACAGTGTCTGGCGTATTCGTCCTAATGCCGATGTTAACAGGCAATCGCCGTTCTCATCATGGTGATATCCTTAAGATCGCGACTCGTCTCGTTGAGGAAGGTAAACTGCGTCCTATTGTTGATCCTCGTCATTTTACTCTAGACCAAGCGATTGAGGCTCATGATGCTGTTCAAGATCGCTCTGCCAATATTAAGGTCGTGATTGATGTCATTTAACGCACTTCAGGCCAAGACTTGGCGCTTCAATTCTATTGGAGATACAGATGTTCTGACATTAGAAACACTTCCTGTGGCTTTACCAGCCGCAGGAGAAGTTCTAATCCAGATGAAAACGATCGGACTCAACCGGGCTGATGTAATGTTTCGGCGTGGTACTTATATTCAAAAAGCAGTATTCCCTTCTCGTCTGGGATATGAGGGAGCAGGCATAGTTCTGGCAATAGGTGAAGGTGTACGCCAATTTTCTCCAGGAGATGCAGTATCGATTCTTCCGACTGACAATCTAGCCAAATATGGGACATATGCGGACAAGCTTCTGATTCCAGAAACTTTTTTAGTTCACAAACCCGATAGTTTAAGCTGGGAAGAAGCTTCTTCAATCTGGATGCAGTATTTGACGGCTTGGGGTGGTGTAATCCATGCTGGTGGAGTTTCGAAAGGCAAAACGATCTTGATCACAGCAGCTTCAAGTAGCGTAGGACTAGCTGCGATACAGATCGCTGAAGCAGCGGGTGCTAAGGTCATTGCAAGTACACAGACGATAGAGAAAAAGCAATGTTTACTGGATCTCGGTGTTAAAAATGTTATAGCTACTGAAGATGAACCAGATTTGTATGAGGCGCTTGTTTTACGTTTAGGTGGAGAACATCTTGATGTCGCCTTCGATGCTGTAGGAGGGCCTCATATTGAACAGATTGCAAAAGCGATGTCTGTAGGAGGAACTATGGTTATGCATGGGGCACTTAGCCCTGAGATCACACCATTTCCCCTTAAAGTTGCATTACGCAAGAGCTTATCCATGCGAGGTTTTTTGTTCCTTGAGGTTCTGCATGACCCTGTTCTAAGGGAGCAAGCCAGACGATTTATTCTTAGTAGTATAGGTGCAGGATATCTTCGTCCAGTGATCGACCGTTGCTTTAACTTTGAGGACATGCATGACGCTCAGCGCTATCTTGAATCAAATCAGCAAATAGGAAAAATTGTAGTTACTCTAGATACGTGATGGTCTTATCTTATTTCTACTTTCTAGAAAAAAGGTTAGTTACATCCGATTCAAGTTTCTATATGGCCCAGCACTTCCACTAAGTAATCAAACAATGCTCGGATTCGCAAAGGTGTCGGGCCCCGCTGTGGACGATATAAATACAGGCGCCAAACGGGAGAGGTTTCCTCATGAAGTATCTGAATGAGCTTACCACTCCTAAGCCACGGCAAAACTAGAAATCCAGGCATGTGTCCGAATCCGACTCCAGCGAGAATAGCTTGAAATTCAGCTTCAAGATCATCTGTAATAAAACGGGGATTTGATGGCGTAAAGCTTCGACTTTCGGTGAATGTCCATGGCCAGTAACGCCCTGTTTTATGATCGACTAGTGCTGTTAGAGGGTATTTATCTAGGTCAATAATTTTTTTGGGCATTCCAACCTTATCAATTAACTCTGGCGTACCCACAGAATAAAAGTTCACTTTAGCCAATTCCCTTGCCACATATCGATTGTCCGGCAAAAATCCAAATCTGATCCCAATATCTATCCGCTCATCGATCACATCCGAGTGTGAATCTGTTAGCACACAATCCACGACAATATCTGGATAACGTGTGGCAAATTCTGCTAGTGCAGGTACGACCAATTTACGCCCTAACACAGACGACACAGTAAGACGGACAGTCCCACGCATTTCATCTCGTTTTTCCTTGGTGTCTTTTACAAGCAGAGCATCAATCGATCCCACCGCAAAACGTGCTTGCTTTGCCAAACGCTCACCATCAGCGGTAATTTTAATTTGTCGAGTACTCCTGTAGAACAGAATCTCTCCGCGCTGCTCTTCTAGCTCTTTTATTGCCCGTGTCACTGCCTGTGGGGAAATACCCAGCTGAGTTGCTGCCTCTTTAAAATTTCGAGACTCTGCTGCAACACAAAAAATACGCATCATTTCCAATTTGTTCTGCATTTCCAATCCTGTGTTATGGTAATTATTCCGTAAATAGGAATTCTGAAAGATAATATTATTCATTTATTATACCTAACAAGGCTGTAATACTTAACCCATCAAATATGATTGACAAATAGGTTGAAGGTTACTTGTATGAATAATATAGAAAATAAAGTTGTTGTGATCACTGGTGCAAGTAGTGGTTTAGGTGAAGCTACTGCTCGCTTACTTGCTAAAAAAGGTGCAAAGGTTGTCCTTGGTGCTAGACGTACTGAAAAATTAGAAGCTATTGTTCAAGACATTCGTGCTGAAGGTGGTCAAGCTGAATTTATTGGTATGGATATAACCAAACCACAGGAAGTACAAGCACTTATTGAAAAGGCATTAAGCGCATTTGGTCAAATCGATGTATTGGTAAACAATGCTGGATTAATGTCTATTGCACCATTAAGTGAGCTAAAAGTTGATGAATGGGATCGTATGATCGACATTAATATCAAAGGTGTTCTTTATGGTATAGCAGCTACCCTACCTGTTTTCCAAAAACAAAACTTTGGACACTTTATTAATCTCGCATCTGTTGCAGGGATAAAAGTATTTAGTCCAGGCGGTACTGTTTATAGCGGTACTAAGTTTGCTGTAAGAGCCATCTCAGAAGGCCTTCGTCATGAAGTTGGGGGAACAATTAGAACGACGACTATTGAGCCTGGTGCAGTTGAGTCAGAACTAAAATTTGGTTCTTCTCATAAAGAAAGTTCAGAGTTTGTTACTGATTTCTACAAACAAGCCATACCAGCTGACTCAGTCGCTCGAGCAATTGCTTATGCAATTGAACAGCCTGCGGATGTAGATATTAATGAAATTGTTTTACGCCCAACGAGCCAAGAGTTTTAATGATTGAATAATATAAAATGGGAGCACCTCGCTCCCATTTTTACTATATTTTTTAAAGTTAAGGACAAATCTATGAAAGCCGTATCGTATGTTATCAATAACCAGGATGATTTTAAAAATTCATTGGTAGATATTGAAAAAGCGAAGCCTACGCTTAAGGAGCGTGATGTACTGGTAAAAGTTCAGGCAATCTCTGTGAATCCAGTTGATACCAAAGTGAGAAAAAATTCGTCTGAAGCAAATAATCGTATTTTAGGTTGGGATGCCGTTGGGGAAATTATCGAAGTTGGCCCAAAAGTTACCTCGTTTAAAGTAGGAGATTGTGTTTGGTATGCTGGCGATTTAACCCGAGATGGTAGTAATGCTGAGTTTCAAGCAGTCGATGAACGAATTATCAGTCTTAAACCAATTACAGTATCTAATGCAGAAGCCGCAGCCTTGCCATTAACGGCTATCACGGCATGGGAAATGCTATTTGATCGGTTTCAAATTTCAGAAACAGACGTTGGCAGTATTTTAATTATTGGTGGTGCAGGCGGTGTAGGATCAATCGCTATTCAGCTCCTAAAAGCAAAAACCAATCTGACCGTGATAGCAACAGCGTCACGTGAAGAAACGAAATCTTGGGTAAAATCACTGGGTGCCGACCATGTCATCGACCATAGCAAAGATTTAAACGAACAAATCGAAGCACTAGGTATTGAAAAACCAAAATACGTCTTCTCTACCAATCATACAGACACCTATATCAAGCAAATAGTTTCTCTGATTGCACCACAAGGCAAGCTTGGATTGATCGATGATCCACAAACCTTTGATATTATGCCGTTTAAGACCAAATCTATTTCTATCCATTGGGAGTTGATGTTCACTCGTTCAATGTTTGAAACAGATGATATTGAAAAGCAAGGTGAGCTATTGCAACAGGTTGCCCAATTAGTTGACCAGCAAAAAATTAGAAGTACCCTCAACCAAAATCTAGGCAATATTAACGCTGCAAACTTGGAAAAAGCACATAAGCTGCTTGAATCAGGTAAGTCAAAAGGCAAAATTGTACTAGAAAACTTTTAAAATAAGGGAGCCCAAGCTCCCCTCAATTAGTGACTAGCCAACTTGTTCAGAATCCATTAATTGACTTACCAAGCTGACTAGATAATTCAACTGTGCTCAATTCACAGCTCTGATACTCTGCTGCAATCCCTGCTGAATATCCTGCACAACCCCTTCATGCGAAGCTTGTTGCTCTACCAAAAAGCTTCGCTCTTGTTGGGGTCGGCACAGAATTCGGACCATATAGGGCGGTAAGGAATTTTGTCGAGTTATAATGATAGCAATATCAAATATTTACAAATATTAATTTTATGTTTTAACTTCTAAATTCATTATAACCTGAAGTTACGCACCGCTAATAGCCTTAAGCTGGGCAAAAGCCGACTGATTAGCAGAAATTAGTAACTTTGTACGCAAAGCGAAATGATTTAACTTGGTTTTGATTTTCAAACACTCAAGCTTAAACACCGCATACGTGGCTAAAAACATATGATTAAACCGAGCCCTTTGGCTATGAGCAGGCGACTTACCCAAATTGGCATTTTGCTTTAACGACTTATGATACACTTCAACCTGCCATCGTTTTTGATAGCCGTTGATAAATTTATCCTTGTCGCATTGCAAATCTGAGCATACTAGATATAACACCCCTGTAGAATCGTCCTTGTTTGTAAAGACTCGGCGTAATAACAAGACTTCATCATGATAGTCATTTAAAAAGCCGTGAACAGGGGTATTATCGGGTAGATTAGATTCATCAATACGTACAAAGTTACCTTTTTCTCTATCATCAGGGGTTAAAGCCACTAAGCGATTTGACTTTAACGCAAAGATGAAATGCTTGTTAGCTTTACGAATATGTTTGAATGTCGCTTTGGCTGAAAACCAAGAATCGGCTAATACATAGTCGAATTTGACTTGGTTTTTGATTGCGCTATCAAACATATCAAGCAGTCGCTGATTTTTGGTTTTATCGCTTTTACGTTTAACCTTGCCTTTGTCATCGGTAAAGACATTGGGTTTGGTGATGATGTCAAAGCTTAAGGGTATGTCGATATCTTTGCGATGATACAGACAGTTAAGCAGGTTAATGCCTTTAACATTTTTGTTTTGGGTGTGGTCGTAGTGCCAGCAGTTGATGTCGTCGACGCTTGTGTGCGGTTTAGGCTGTATGGTGTCATCAAAGATGAGATAGCCGATGGCATTGGGTGTGGCATTTTCATGCTGTCTTAGCATGGGTTTAATCAGTTGCCATTGTTCTTTGGCGGTGAGTGTTTCACTGTTTAGAAAGCGGGTGATGCTGTCATGGTAGATGCTCCCTTGTAGTAGATTGGCAAGTCCTGTGGCGGTGGTTTGCCCAAAACTTGCGATGAGGTAGTCGCTGTAGAGTTCTATCATGTCTTTGTTCATTTGTTTACTCTCGCTGACTGCTTTTTTGTTATGATAGCGCTTTTTTAAAGGGCTGCGTAACTTCAGTTAAATAATAAAAACGACTGGCAAAACCAGTCGTAAAAAGAATATCTAAAGCGAGTTTTTGTTATTATTAGAGAACGAAACTGCTATTATTTAGCGATACCGCCATGACCTGAACAAGCCCCACGGGTTGATTTGGCTTTTGAGATTGAGCCGTCTTTACATTTAAACCCTGAGGTGGTCACTTTTTTTGTCACAACTGTGGTTTTGCTAGTAGGTACGGTTTTGGTCGCTTTAGAGACCGATTTAATGGTGGTGGTTTGGGCTTTGGTCGCTACAGTGGTGGCTGGAGTGGTTTTCACCGCTGTGGTAGTTTTTGACGCAGGCACGGCTGGTTGTGTGGTCGTGGCAGCGAAGCTAACAGAGGCAATAGCCGTTGCAGCAGATAAAGCAATAATTTGAGCGATTTTCATTTCAAAACTCCTTACAAGATAAAGGGCCAATGTGTGGGCAAATAAGCTTGCTCATTGTGAGCATTGCTATATTTGGTGGGGTCATTATCCAGCGTTTTGACTTAGCGTTTACTTAGCAAAAATGGGCTGAAAACCGTCGAATTGTTATTGCAATGTAATTATTTTTGCTCAAGTCTTGGGGCTTCTTGCGTGATATCCCAACTGACATACGCATTTAACCCTTGTATGGTATGGCGTTGGCTGTCATAGCGATTTGATAAGCGAAAACTGCCGCCTGAATGGTTGACCAAGTTACTCACAATTGACAACCCCAAGCCAAAGCCACTAGGATTACTGGGATCAGCCGATTGCTGAGATGGTAAATTAGCGTGAGCTTGATAAAACGGCTCTAACACCTTGCTCAGCTCAGCTTCATCAATGCCTTGCCCTGTATCTTGGACAGTTAACGTTATGGTGGAGTGTTGGATTTGACTGTTGACATTGAGTAAATTAGTTTGGGTCAGGCTTATATCCACCTTGCCATCATTGGGTGTGTATTTGATGGCATTTTCTAGCAAATTTTGCACAATCAATTTAAAGCCTAATTCATTGATAGGCAGTTGCACATCAAGCAAGTCATCCACACCTAAGCTGATATGTTTTTTTTCGGCAATTGGATAGTAGTCTATGAGCAACTGCGATATCACTTGCGTGGTCGAATAGCTGCTAATGGTAGCAGGGGATTGAAATTGTTCGGTTTTTGCCAATAACAATAGCTGATTCATCAGATGATTATTACGTTTGATACTCTCAAGTAATTCATCCACTCGTGTTTGATAATCAGTTGTGCCTACTGTGAGATATTTGAGTTGTTCGGCTTGTAGTAGTACTGCTGTCATGGGCGTACAAAGCTGATGCGAGGCATTGGCCACAAAGCGTTGGTTCATCGCCATGGTGGTCGTCAAATCTTTGATTTGCTGTTGAATTAGACGTAAGAACGGCTGAATTTCACTGGGTAAATCTTGCACCAACTCATCACTAATCAGTAAGCTTAAATCTTGGGGCTGAGCGGTTGCAAAGCGAGTGGGTGACACACTAGAGTGTTGCAAAATCTCTGTCACCGTCCGCAGCGGTAAAAATAGCTGATTAATGGTCAAAACCAGTACCAATACCAATAGTGGAATCAATAATAATAAAGGCAAAGTCATCTGTTTGGCACTTTGCCATGCTAAGGTATGACGAATGTTTGAATTCTCGGCAACCAAAAGCAGCCGAGTGGTGAGTTGATTGTTGTCGGTATTTTTGGGGTCTGCGGTGAATAAATACACACGCCATTGACCTGTATTACCTACAATGTCATACAGACCATCGGCTTTATGTGACAGCCTTGCCAAAGTGTTGGCATCAAAGTAGTTTGCTAGGCGTTTATCGCTAAGCCAAAAAATCAGGGTTTGGTTTTCGGCGTTGTCGATGTTAAGAATATCGACGTTGATGGGGGTTTGGTCGGCAGTGTTTATTACTTGAGTGGGTAAATCGTAATCAGCATTGACATTGACCTGATTTCGCTCAAAGGTCAAATCATGGCTTTTGGCGAGGCTGACAAGGCTTGCTAGTTTCATGTCTTGTAGCTTTTGGGCTTGTTTGTAGCCTTGCCACGCGCTAAACCCTGCGACACAGCTAATAAATAGCAACACCACACTGGTCACAGTCACAATCAATCGCCATTGCAGCGAATGTTGATACTTGGCTGCCCCGTGAGAGGGGCTGGGTTGGGGCGTAGCCGTGAGCATCAAGATTTTTTATCCACAAACCAACCCAAGCCACGGATGTTTTTGATGACATCGCCGCCCAGTTTTTTGCGTAACGAATGAATGATAAATTCAATTACATTGCTTTCAATTTCGCTATCCCACGAGTAGATTTTCTCTTCTAACGCTTGGCGTGACTGTACTGCACCTGCATGGCTCATTAAGGCGTATAATACCGCATATTCACGGTTGCTTAAGTATTTCCATTCGCCTTGATACTGCACTTGACGGCTGTCCAAATCTAGGGTCAAAACGTCATTACTGAGTTGATTGCACTGATAGCCAAGCTGACGGCGTTTGACCGCTCGAATACGGGCGAGCAACTCGCTCAAATCAAACGGTTTGACCAAATAATCATCCGCCCCCAAATCCAACGCTTGCACCCGCTCTTTGACATTGTCATTGGCGGTTATTATGATGATGGATAAATCTTTGGCGTACGCCTGTCTGCGAGCCACACTAATCAGGCTAAGCCCGTCTTCATACGGCATGTTCACATCTAGCAATAGTACTTCATAGTTATTGGTCGCTATTGCATGATGGGCTTGCTTACCGTCTTTGACCCAGTCGATGGCATCGCCATGTACCTCAAATGCTCCTTGCAAGGCTTGACCGATACGCCCGTCATCTTCTGCCAATAAAATCCTCATGATTTCGCCTATGATTTTTATTAAAATTGCGAAACACTTTATGCCAAATGATTCAATACTTCAACTGATGTATACTGAAAAAAAACGCAGAGAAATATTTGGGGTTACCGCAGAATTCGGAGAAAATAGTACGCTAAGGGGTAGTGCATCAAAAAGTATGCTGACATCAAACATACCCATTATTAATGTAAAAGAACGTTAAATCAAAGGCTTTATAGGGGTCGGTACAGAATTCGGACAACGGTGGATTTTGATAAATGGTTGAGAAAGCTAAAACACAGACAGGCTGTAAGAATTCATGCGCATTCTTACGCTGAACAGTTTGGTATTGATAAAAACAACTCTTATGAAGTAGTAAAGGATGCAAGCAAAGGTTTATTTGATAGATATGTGACCTACCACGATAAAAACCCCAAAAATGGTGCTGATCGCTCATTCCATTGTCGTTGGGTAGATAAAATTGGTTATGAAAAAGCCAATGGCACAGTTTATTTGCGGTTTACCTCCGATATTGTGCCTTTAATAACAAGGCTAGAAGAGCAATTCACAAGTTATGAGTTAGAGCAAGTTGCAAACCTCGATAGTAGTTATGCTATTAGGCTTTATGAACTTATTATTCAATGGCGCTCTATAGGTAAAACGCCTAAGTTTGAGCTGCAGAATTTCAGGAAGCAGTTAGGCGTTGAGATTTCGCAGTATAAAACAATGAGTAATTTTAAAAAGTTTGTTCTGGATTTCGCTGTTAAACAGATTAATCTACATACAGATATCACTGTCAAATACGATCAACATAAAGAGGGGCGTAGTATCGTAGGGTTTACATTTAAATTCAAAGCTAAGCCCAAGCCCAAACTTAAGAAAGCAATAGAATCACGAAGAGATGGTGATACTGCTGATATGTTTACTATAGACGGTTTGAATGACAAGCAACTTGGCCGTATTGCTCGAAATCCTCAGTTTATGACTGATTACAATCATATGGTTAGCCCTACCAGTCCAGCAGGCCAGAACAAAGAAGATTGGGAGTTTGAAATGGTTAATCGACTGAAGAAAGATGCTACGCAGTTTAAAAACCGTCCTATCAAAGAGTATCTTGATTACTGATTTGATAGTATATGCACGCTCAAGCTCTATGCTTGTCAAAGTTGTTAGTTAATTGGAGTTAGAAATGATTAAGAAAGGCCAACCCATGAAGCCACCGGTAAAGACGAGCTTTCGCGGCAGGGACGTCGCCTACCTGGTAATTTCCATTGTTTTAGTGGGCGTAGGTTACGCAGCCTACCGCGGCTTATACTTTGTTGGTGAAAACGTTCCTTTTGCCCAAGAGATGATCCTAGTGTTCCTGGGTGCAGCTGTCACTATCTATCTGACAGCTGTGCTCCTCAATCGCCAGACTGAGCTTGAGTTAAGAAAAGAAGGGCAAGTTCTTCTTTTTCAACAAAAGCATGACACATATATGCGCGTCATCGAAAAGGTTGCTGAAATCGTGGAGCGTGAACGTCATGATTCTGCGCTCATTGATGAACTCAGGGTCATCAGCCACAGGCTTGCCGTTGTCGGCAGCGCGCCAGTTGTCGAAGCGTTCCGACGCGTTCTTGATCTGCTTGTTGATGGACTTGAGGATGGCCAGTTGAACGGCAATGACGCAGAACAGGTGATGCATGCCGTAGCTAAAGTCACGATTGCGATGCGTTCGGACATCAGCAGCGACAACGACCCTGAAGCGCGTCGGTCGGCTGCAGAAACGATCATGGCGAACTCACGCAAGATCGAGCGGCTGGACGACATCGAGCACTCAAAGTCCAAGCCAGACGCAAATGCAGCCAACAATAAACAGAAGAAAGGAGATTCGAAAGATGATGCAAGGACATAACCGCCCGCCATTCGCACCAACAATTCCCGGAACCAACCTTCGTTCTCATGATGTGCCAACCGCAGAGGCAACTGCTATCACAGCGAATCAAGCTATTGCTGAACGTGACACCCTTACAAGAACACTAGGCGACACTCAGCATCAGCTAGAGCTTGAACGTGTTAAGGCAGATACCGCACAGGCACAGCTTGTAGAGGTAAGTAGTACATTAGATAACGTATCAACAGAGTTTAGCGCTAGCTTATCCAAAATAGCCACGCTTGAAGCTGTAGCTGACAACGATAAAATAGAGATTGCACGATTAAACAAAGCGCTTGAGGCAGTACAATCCGAGCTTAAAATAGTTACCGATGAGCGCAACGAAATAACGACCATCACGGCAGAAGTAAAAGGAGAGCTAAAAGCAATAACTGCTGAACGTGATAAGTTGTTAGGGTTGTTTGATGAGCTAACTCAAACGCAAGCTAATCTTCGAGCTGACCATAGAGTATTAAATAAGCAGTATGAAGACCTATCAACCAATTACCTATCAGAGCAAGGACGAGTAACAGCACTACAAACTGAGCTTGAGAAAGCTCAAAGCAAAATGACTATAGATCAAAATAAGAATACTCATTAAAATCTTGGTCTCAAACTTGTACGATAGGTATCTACAGGGGCTGGTTCAGCTACTTCTAGCTCCTGCTTAACCTCTTTATCTACCCCTAACTGCTCAGGTGTAGCTAAATCTTTGTACCTCTCCTGATGATAAGCCTCTTTTATTTTTATTCCAGTGGCTAAGTTCTTCTCATCTAATTGCTTGCGCTCATTTTTATTAGTCCTATGGTCGTATACAGCTTGCTCCCATTCTTTGTTATGTGATCGAAAGCGAAGACCATCAAATCCTTTTTCAAACATACCGCCTTTGAGCCTAACGCCCATTGGCTTACCGTTCTTATCCGTTAATTTGCTGCTGGTCACCGATAACGTCTTCTCGCTATTGCCACGATTAATCTTTAAGCCCCATTGTTCAAGCCTACCCATCACCATTCGACGATTCATAAGGATGCCGTCTTGCCAATCCAATAAGAGACGACGTTTTATCGCTTCCTCCAATAGCGTACGACTAGGTGGGTTGGCGATGGTCTCCTCGTCCTTTTCGGCATCTTTTTTCGTATACGCTTTCAAATCAAAAGGTGTAGGGCGTGGCGCATGATTGTTATAGGGATTCACTAAGCGTTTGCGCTTAGGGTCATTAGGATCACTTAACGGCTCACCCTTGATAGTCTTAACCTCTGAATTGATAATATTCTTCCAAGCATTGACCCTTTTTTGGTCTGCTGGCTCATAGTACGGTTGAAAAGACTTACCTGATCGCAGCTCCTGACAGGGAATCACAAAGTTTAGCTCCAGTCGTCCCACAGGGTGAGCCTCATCAATGTCTTTATCCGCATGCTCAACCCATAAAATATCGTACTGATCACTTTCTAAACCGCAGAATATGATTGCTTCGAACTCCTGCATAATGCGCTTTTTATCTGACTCGCTGATCTCGTCTGCACGCTCCCTAAAAGACAAGTACCCTGACTTGTACTTAGACTTGTGAGAGGTAGTATCAATTAGGTGCTCAGTGAGCACAGGATCGCCGTACAGCACTTTTGCATGCGCTCTAGGTACAAGAACACCTTTTTCGCCCTTCTCTTTCAGTAGGTAGTTTAAAACGCCACTTGCCTTGCCTGTACCATGGTCAGAGAATTTAGCGATCATCACTATCCCTCGCAGCTACTTTTGAGTATTCAATACTGCTTTCTATCAGCGCATGTAGCTGTACTCTAATCGCTTTAATCTCACTCAATACCTCAGAATCAACTTCCTTTTCAATATTTACATGCTTGGTTAGCTGGTTTAGATTACTACCAATCCTACCCAACTGACGAACCAATTCAGGATCAACGGGTTTACCTGGGGTTACCCCTAATGCCAATCCTCGCAGCCAACTGGCTACCGTATTTTCACGGTTTCTTTTCTTAATCTCAGCAAGCTCATAATCATTGACGCGAATCGCAATCTCTCTATTGCGCTTAGCTCTCTTATCAAGAACGGTAGGTTTTATCTCATTCATAACAATTACCTAGGTAAGGTTTTTAGGGGTTCTAAGGGTCTCCCTTAGCCAGCTCACAGAGGGATAGGATAATTAGTACGTAGTAATAAATAGCCCACTCTAGTGACTGCTGGCTAAATAAATAATATCATATAATCTATATTTGGCTGTACCTAATTAGAAATAAATGGCTGTACCTATGATATTATAATTGACTGTACCTATATATAAAAGAATGACTGTACCTAGAGTTAAGGACTATTAGATATGGATAAGAGACGTAAAAACATGCAGCTATATAACGCTCTTCGTTCTGCTAGGGTGGAGGGTATGATTGATATGATAAATACTATTGACTATGGTTGTAGTGAGCTTGATGTATTAGGTGTCTACGATGGTTATAGATTAGAGCGTCAAATTAATTCATATAGAGCAATGAAGATAGCTCAGTATTTTGGTGTCAATGTCAGTAAAGGCAAACTAACCAGATTCTCTAAACCTAAAGACCATCATTACGATCTTTCTACTTCTCAACTGATGGATTATATAAGTGAACATTATGATGCTTTTCTAAATTATTGGGAATGGTTTAGACAAGGAGCTGAACTTCAAGCTAAATTAAAGTTTTTTACTATGGAAGAATTAAAAGAAATAAGAGAAAAAGGTTTTTAATGTTTTTAAATGCTTTTAAATGCTTTTAAGCAAGCTGTATTCTTTATCAATAAAGGCTTTCGAGACTTATATGAATAGGTTTACCCTGTTATGTAGATAGGTTTACCCTGTTATATGAATAGGTTTGCCCTGTTATATGAATAGGTTTACCCTGTAAATAGGTTGTTTGTTTGACAAGCTATTTAAGATAGGCTATCTTACAGACTACTTAAATGGATATGGTTATGGAAATGTCTGAATTAGTCGTGAAGGATAACGCACTTATTGAAGCGAGCTACACACTCGGATTGGCAGAACAACGATTGATATTGCTAGCAATAATTGAGGCTAGAGAAACAGGTCAAGGAATTGATCATAATAGTCTGCTAAGAACCTGTTCACGATTAAAAAATATGCTAGGATAAGCTACATAATCGATTAATAACCGAATCAATCACCATGAGAAAAGCCTATCCAAGCGACATTAGCCGAAAACAATTTGAGCACATACTACCGATTTTAGAAAGTGCAAGGAAGAAGACCAAACCAAGAACGGTTGACCTTTATGACGTATTTTGTGGGTTATTGTATGTACTAAGAACAGGTTGCCAATGGCGACAGCTGCCGCATGACTTTCCCAAATGGCGCACCGTCCACTCGTACTTTCAGAAATGGAGCAAGCTTGACGAAGAAGGCAACAGCATTCTTGACCAAGCCTTAAAAAAAATTGGTCAAAAAAGCGCGAAAGAAGGACAAACGCAAGGGTAAAACCAGTTTTATCCTCATCGATGCTCAAAGCGTTAAGAACACAGATACCGCTAAGTACAAAGGCTATGACGCAGGAAAGAAAGTATCAGGGATTAAGCGCCATATTGCAGTAGACAGCCAAGGCTTGCCGCATGCTATCTGTATTACCACTGCCAATATCACCGACCGTGAGGGTGCTACAACGTTACTTCGTCAACATGCTAAACGCTTAAGCCGCGTAAAAAATGTGATGGTTGATGGCGGTTATCGAGGTGAGCCATTTGCTAATAGTGTTAAATCTATTTTAGGCGAAACCGTTACCACAGAAGTTGCCAAAAGAGATGAATTGCACACGTTTAAAGTCATACCAAAGCGATGGGTTGTAGAACGTTCGTTTGCTTGGCTTGAGAAAAATAGACGCTTATGGAAAAACTGTGAGCGTCATTTAAATTCGAGCCTTCAATTTACCAATCTTGCTTTCATCGCTTTGTTATTGAAAAGATTGTGAACAGGTTCTTAGAACTTGTTAAACTTTCGATTAAATCAAATACACCGTGCGTACTTTGTTTTCACATTCAAACTGATGGTAATAATATTAAAAAAATTTGTTTAACACTATCTTTATCTTCATCCCAGTGTGATTTTGATTAGTATTATTACATATTAAAAAGCTCTATAACTTTCTATGTGATTTAAGTTATAGAATGTACTTATCTTTTCTATTATTTAACTGAAGTTACGCACCGCTAATAGCCTTAAGCTGGGCAAAAGCCGACTGATTAGCAGAAATTAGTAACTTCGTACGCAAAGCGAAATGATTTAACTTGGTTTTGATTTTCAAACACTCAAGCTTAAACACCGCATACGTGGCTAAAAACATATGATTAAACCGTGCCCTTTGGCTATGAGCAGGCGACTTACCCAAATTGGCATTTTGCTTTAACGACTTATGATACACTTCAACCTGCCATCGTTTTTGATAGCCGTTGATAAATTTATCTTTGTCGCATTGCAAATCTGAGCATACCAGATATAACACCCCTGTAGAACCGTCCTTGTTTGTAAAGACTCGGCGTAATAAAAAGACTTCATCATGATAGTCATTTAAAAAGCCGTGAACAGGGGTATTATCGGGTAAATTAGATTCATCAATACGTACAAAGTTACCTTTTTCTCTATCATCAGGGGTTAAAGCCACCAAGCGATTTGACTTTAACGCAAAGATGAAATGCTTGTTAGCTTTACGAATATGTTTGAATGTCGCTTTGGCTGAAAACCAAGAATCAGCTAATACATAGTCGAATTTGACTTGGTTTTTGATTGCCCTATCAAACATATCAAGCAGTCGCTGATTTTTGGTTTTATCACTTTTACGTTTAACCTTGCCTTTGTCATCGGTAAAGACATTGGGTTTGGTGATGATGTCAAAGCTTAAGGGTATGTCGATATCTTTGCGATGATACAGACAGTTAAGCAGGTTAATGCCTTTAACATTTTTGTTTTGGGTGTGGTCGTAGTGCCAGCAGTTGATGTCGTCGACGCTTGTGTGCGGTTTGGGCTGTATGGTGTCATCAAAGATGAGGTAGCCGATGGCATTGGGTGTGGCATTTTCATGCTGTCTTAGCATGGGTTTAATCAGTTGCCATTGTTCTTTGGCGGTGAGTGTTTCACTGTTTAGAAAGCGGGTGATGCTGTCATGGTAGATGCTCCCTTGTAGTAGATTGGCAAGTCCTGTGGCGGTGGTTTGCCCAAAACTTGCAATGAGGTAGTCGCTGTAGAGTTCTATCATGTCTTTGTTCATTTGTTTACTCTCTCTGACTGCTTTTTTTGTTATGATAGCGCTTTTTTAAAGGGCTGCGTAACTTCAGTTATTTAACTTTATTTAGATCTCTCTTTTCAACGTAATCTTTTAAAATACTGTGGATTTTTTCATTGACGCTCAGTTCTTCCTTATCAGCTAGCGTTTTAATTGCTGAATGCAAAGATGGTTGCATTAATAATTGTAAACGTTTGCTTTTGACTTCAATAAACTCAGGATTGCGTTTCATTGGCACATCAAACTCATTTTTTTGATGTTTACTTAAGAGTAGATCTTCTTGAGAAATATTCCTAGTTTCTAACTCCTGGTCTTCGATCTGCTCGTTCTCAAGTATTGGGCTACTGATAAATGACATGGCTGGATTTGCATGGCTAAAACTTTTCTTAGTAGACATCATTGAATCTCCTGCCAAATTTCCTGAAATAAATTACCATAATCTTGAGTCGCATTGCCTTTTGCGTCATAAGAAAAAATGTCTTGTCTTAGTGCCTGGGCTTCTTTAATAGCAATTGCTTCACGAATATTTTGTGTGTATGTTTTTGTATGTATACTTTTGGCTGTATCTTCTATAACTTGCTGTAAATCGCGACTTAAGATATTACGATTACTATAGCGAGTTAATATAATGCCTAAAACCTGTAAATTTTTATTGGTATAACGTTTAACTGCATCAATGGTTTGCCCAAGCTGGGTTATTCCTTGAACGCTGAAAATATCTGCCTGAGCAGGAATTAAAGCAAAATTGCTAGCGGTTAATGCATTAATTGTTAAAATATTTAAGCTTGGTGGTGTATCCATTACGATATAATCGTAGCCTTGAAGCCCTGACAAAGCCTCTTTCAATCGATACTCCCTCCCAGTCATCGTTAGCATAGATTCTACATTCGCTAGCATAGGACTAGAAGCAATAATTTGATAATTTGTTGGCGTCGTTTGAACAGCTTGTTTATCTAGTTTTGCATTAATCAATAAGCCTAGCGCGTTATTTTCGCTATGACTGGCATTGGTTGCATAAGTCAAATTGCCTTGTTGGTCTAAATCAATAAATAACACCTTTTTATTCTGTTTATTTTGTAGCCAAGCACCTAAAGCATGTGCCGTGGTGGTTTTACCGACTCCACCTTTTTGATTAATGACTGTAAGAATTTTTGGCATACTGATAAACCTATACTTATTTATATATACACATAATTGTATATGTATATTTTTATATATTCAATATCTTTTTGAATTTTATTCAATTGCCATTATCCTTCTAAAATAACTACGAAATCTGATATCTGTATGAGCCGATTTTTTGTCATTCTCTTTGTCAAACATCTTCAAAAATACAGGTACTTCCGTAGCAATTAGGTTTCTTACCCTATCTAAAACTTCTATTTGAAAACCCACATCGAGACTTTCAAATAACTGCACAAATTGCTTGCTTTCTTGTTCTTTTCTCAATATTTCTTGTTGTTTTTCCAATTTTGATAATCGGTTCGCTTCGAGTTTCTTTTTAACTTCTTCTGATTGTCTTTGATACTCATGGTTTTGATTGTCGAGTTCTAATAACCCCCACCGTTCATTAATGGCTTTTTTATAAATATTACGTTTATGCGTTTCGTCATCTATCTGATTTTTGGCAATATATTTATCTGCTATTGCTTTAACGGTTTGTCGTTCAGTTTCAGAGAGACTTTCAAAGAGATTGACATTACTAGCTTTGGCAAAGAATTCTGTCGTTTCAGTAGGGTTTTCAACTACCATTTTTTCTTCAATAATGATATTAAAATGGGTAATGGAACGACCCAGCTTATCTTGCTCTAACGTTAATTTGAACTCACCTTGTTCATTTACTTGATTCATGGCGGGTTGTAACACTCTTCGCTTGAACTCTGCCACATTGGGGTATTTAGCAAATACGCCGAATAAAATCTTCCATTCATCCACTTGCTTTCGACAATTTCCCACTTTTCTCCATTTGCAAACAAGCTCATAAAGGCGTTTGGCGGGGGTGGTATTGAGTTCGATCGTATTGGCATAATCATATTGAGTATAGTCCAAAGCATCAGGGTTTGTTGCATTTTTAATCAAATGAAGAATGTCGTCACTAAATTTTAAGTAAATGAATGACCCTGTATCACTATAACCTATTTTCTGTACCAAACGTATGTGCAGTTTCATTTTACTAAACTTACCATGTTTGGGTTTCGATGCCAAAATTGATTCTGAAAAGAAACTAATATCCGTTAGATTAGGGGGAATCTCCGGCACAACCTCACCATTTGAAAAGTCGTAATACGCATCACAAATGATTTTTGTTTCTTCTAGCTCTAATACGGCTCTTTTTAATACCTTGTATGCGTCATCTAGGGATACTTTGTGAATTTTGGCATACTCTTGGGCAGAAATTATCACCTCACCATTCCAAAGTTCGGAGCTTACATTAGATTGTCGAGCTTTAGTCATCGCAATTGTCATAATATTATTGGGAACAGGTGATAAATCATAACTTGATTCAACCAAAGTATTATGTTTAACAATTGGAAATTCAGCAGTTTCTAGTTTTTTATCAAAAAATTTTTCCATACTTAAATTCTCTTCAAAGGTTTTCTTTTCCAATCTAAAATGAATCATACGTATTTTTATTTATGTAATCAATACATAAATGTACCTATTACACATGATGAGAAGAGTTGTACATATATAAAATATTAATAAAATCAATTTCTTATATTAAATATGTACTAAGTACATAGGACTAGAAGAGTTGTACATCTATCCGATAAAGCACAAGAAGAGTTGTACATCTATAAAAGAAGAGTTGTACATATAAACTAGAAGAGATGTACATATAAACTAGAAGAGTTGTACATGTATTTGCTCTCAAAGCCTTGCTACATAAGGCTTTGAGAGCTCCTACAATATATATAATATTACAATTATTACAATAAAGACTTTTTTTTAATTTTTAAATCAACAAAAGTATAATCTATAAAAAGTTGGGCTAATTGTTTTGCTTGAAATTACTTGAGCTTAAAATCGAAATTTCATATTAATAGGTAAAATAAGTTTATTAAGCGATTTTGAATGCTTAGGAAAAGATTTAATAGGAAGGGCTAATAGGAGATAGGTCTTGATATAAAAATAGCTCTAAAGCATTCCTATGAGCATTTAGAGCTATATATTGTAGCTAGAGTGAATCCATCAGTTAAAGACTACCACCCACACCTTTGAATTTTTCAACGAAGTTGGCTATTTTTTGGAAAACAGTCTGTTTTTTAGTAAGGTATTCAGGGTTTAACGGACTCATTTTGGGTAAGATATCATTGAGTTCAGTACCATTCTCACTGGCATATTCACGTTTGAGTGACGTTAAGATGTAGCGTTTTGCTGAGTCTACGTTAAGATTTTCATCATCAATGAGA
>CP069434.1:0-11114 GCA_016888885.1 Faucicola osloensis | reverse complement strand
CTAAATTTAATGCTAATAAGCCTTTTAAGCGTGGCGTATGAAAATATATAGTTGCCCCTTGCTTAATGCGAGCCAATACGCCAGTCACTTTAGATGGTTTAGTAGTTGGTAATTGGGTCGTTATCACAAACAAGGCTGAACCAATAAAGCCTAAGACCGTACCTAAAAACAAGTTGTGATAGCTAATTACTGTGAGTAACAAACCTGCTAACATCGGGCTGATAATATTTTCTAAATCTGATGCCAACCGAGATAGTGATAAGGCATTGGTATATTCTTTTTCATCGGGTAATACGTCTGGTATCACCGCTTGAAAGGTCGGGGTAAAGGCAGCCGATGCCGATTGTAAAATAAAAATGAGTAAATAAATTTGCCAAATTTCTGTTACGAAGGGTAAGAAAAGGGCTGTACCTGCTCGGATAATATCGAGTGTCACTAACACCTTTTTTCTAGGCAACCGTTCCGCATAAGCCGAAGCGACAGGGGCAACCATAATGTAAGCAATCATTTTAATGGCTAAAGCAATGCCTAGAACTTGTGCTGCTTTATCTTTGGCTAAGTCATACGCTAGTAAAGATAAGGCAATGGTAATTAAGCCTGTACCAATCAAAGCAATCACTTGGGCTAAAAATAAATGCCGATACGTTCGATGTTTTAAAATCTCAAACATAATAACTTCCTAATCAAATTTTCATTGACTATATTATATCCTATATCCCCCCATATAGGATATTAATGTTAAATCACTATTTGATGATAAGACACAGTATAATGTATGTAAGGAGTAAATTATGACAGCGACCAACCACACTGAACATGACCATTTACATGAAAGCCATCCTGCGATTATTAATCGTTTAAAAAGGGCTAAAGGGCATTTAGAAACTGTTATTGATATGCTTGAGCAACATCGCTCTTGTAACGATATTGCTCAACAACTTCATGCGGTTGAGAAATCCATTAATAGTGCCAAACGCGTATTAATTACTGACCATATTGACCATTGTATGGATGGGATTTTGGATAGTGAGAGTCCAAAAAACGCTATTGAGAGTTTTAAGGATATAACTAAGTATCTATAATAATACTTATTGAGTAAGCTATCACTACTTCAATAAAAACAATAATTTGTAGTGAATACCTTATTAAAAGTTATGTTCAACAATTTTAGTATATAATACTCCCCGAAAACTAGACCAAAAAATTGTAGCAAATAAGATAGAATAGCCCTTAAGAAAAGAGGTCTATCTAATGACAAAAGTTCGCAAGCGTCACAATGCTGAATTTAAAAGCAAAGTTGCTGTTGAAGCAATTAAAGAGCAAAAGACAATTAATGAGCTGACTGCTGAATACGGTGTTCACGCAACCCAAATCAGCAACTGGAAAAAGCAAGCCTTGGCTGTCATACCAACCGCCTTTAACACCAAACAGCAAGATAACGAACAAGCCCAGCAAGCCATTATCGATGAACTGCATCGGCAGCTTGGGCAAGTCATTAGTGAGAGAGACTGGCTTAAAAAAAAGTCCTCACAGCTCAATTAGAGTCTCGTAAACAACTGCTAGAACCTGACAGCAAGGACTTTAGTACCCGTAAACAATGCGAACTACTCGGTATTAACCGCTCAAGCCTGTACTATCAGCCAAAGCCCATCAGTAAGCTTGATATCACCTTGATGAACTTGCTTGACGAACAATATACCAAAACCCCATTTTACGGGGTCAAACGCATGACAGCGTATTTGAGGCAATTAGGCTATCGTGTCAATCACAAGCGAGTACGCAGACTATTACGGCAAATGGGACTCGATGCCATCTATCAGCATCCTAACACCAGTAAGCCCAATCCTAAGCATCAAGTTTATCCCTATTTGCTTAGGAATGTACCTATTACCCGCTGTAACCAAGTATGGAGTACCGATATCACTTACATCCGCCTGTCTAAGGGCTTTGTGTATTTGATGGCGGTGATTGATTGGTATAGCCGTTATGTTTTAGACTGGTCGCTATCTACCACGCTTGAGGCAGATTTCTGCATTGATACGGTGGGTAAATTACTGCACAATGGGTTACGCTGTGATATTTTTAATACCGACCAAGGTTCGCAGTTTACCAGTCCAAGATTTACCACGCCACTCATTGATTCGGGCATTGCTGTAAGCATGGACGGTCGTGGCAGGGCATTGGATAATATCTTTGTAGAAAGACTGTGGCGATCAGTAAAGTACGAATGCGTGTATTTACGCCAGTTTGATACGGTCAGTCAAGCTAGAGTTGGTTTGAAAGACTATTTTGAGTTTTACAATTATGAGCGGTTGCATCAGTCGCTTGATTACCATACCCCTGCACAGGTTTATTTAGATAACAATAGTTCGGTTAATACTGTGCTTTATCAACCCAATTCTATCTTAATTTTGTGATTATTTGGTCTAGACATTGGGGAGTACCTTAGTAAACTGACTTATATTTTTTGATAATCAATTTTGTTTGGTTATTAGTTGCTTAAATTTACAACTTGTTTTTATAATTCGTATTTTTAAGTAATATAACATATGCAAAATACTATAACGATTAATCCAGGTGGTAGACCTGCTATTAACCCTAGAGCAGCCTTTGTAGAATATATTAATACTGTTGGAATTAATAATAAGTCGATTGTCCAGTGTCTAAGTGAAATAGGCACTAGAATAAAATTATATGCTAGTTCGAATAATATTCGTATTGATCAAAATGCTTTCAATAAAGCCAACGGCGATTGGTATGAATGGTTTATCTCTATTGCAGCTAATGAGTTTTTTATAAATAATTATACGCCTGCAATCTTAGTTAATTTACCTAACATATCCTCTTTTGAGGTAACCTCTTTATATAAGCCAGAATTGCATAGCTACATAATCGATTTGAGAGAAAAATTAAATCTAAAAGGCGTAAACCTTGTTACCTCTAATCCTGATTTTTGTATTATTAGACTAAGAGAAAATAGAGTTAATATAGCTTCAAAATATTCAGATATAAATTTTTCCAATGTTTCTATGGAAACGCTAGATAAAATCGATAATATTTACAGAGATTTTATAGGATACGCTGAATTGGATGATATTGCAGGGTATTTGTCGGTAAAAACATCTTTACGTCCTGATCGTAGATTACAACTGGCACACGAAGGTAGCTTAATGAAAGCTATTTATACACATCTGCAAACTAGAACATGGACTATTAATCCAAAAGGTGTCAAATATTATGGTGCCGCCACACAAGTCACTGCGGCAGATATTCATGGGCTTAAAACAGTTGCCACTCACTCAATCGCTGATGTAAAAAGCTTACCACAAAGTGCTGTAGACAAGCTTTTTACTCTTAGCAGTGTTGCTAGCCTCGAAGAGTGTTTTTCGGAATTACTTTCTCTCTAATGTTTGCAAAAATTCGTTGATTGTAGTTGCTAAACCTTTTGATGCTAAAAACGGAACCCCATTACCGATAGTTTTAAACATATCAGTCAGTGTCATATTAGGCGGTAATTCAAATTCTCTCGGTAGTGACTGAATGGCTAATGCCTCAGCGGCTGATATACGTCTGTTATGAGTAGGGTGCAAGTGTACTTCGTTGTTGCCATATGCGGCAGTTGGTGAATATCTATCTCGATGTAGACGTTTATAGGATTTTCGACTAGCATCACCTTCTTTGATAATCTGAAATTTTGGGCTTTTCGGTACAAAATGATGCTTTGAGTTTGGATGTGATTCTACGTCATTTTTATTAAACCAATGCGATACTGTTAATTCCTTATATTTTTCACCAATTAGATTGCTATCAAAATCAGTTACACCATTAATCGCCGGCCATGTGGCTTTTCTTAATACATCATTTCGATCGAATTTAAAATATTTTTGCCAATTAAATTTACTTAAATCAGCATTAAATGATTTTTTAATACCAAATAAAAATATCCTATCTCTATCTTGTGGCGCACCATACTCAATACTATTAGTTAAACGATCTACTAAATCGTATTCCTTGCACAAAATATCCTTCATTCTGTCGTAAAATTCTCGATGTTTTTTCGTTCTCCAAAGCCCTTTTACGTTTTCAAATACGAAAAAATCGGGTTGGAAAGTAGTAATAACGTCGACATAACTTTTAGTTAGCGCACCATTCTCACCATGCTCGCCTTTATTTTTTCCACCAACTGAAAAATCAGGACATGGCGGTCCACCAATGAATCCAACTAAACTATTCTTTTGACATTCTCTTACCTTTTCAACGAAGCTCGATTTTTCATCATTATCTAAAAGTTGATTTATATCAGTTTGATAGTATCCATATTTTGGTTTAGCAAGACTCATCTTATCTCTTGAGTAATCATATGCTTTCACAAAAGGTGCATAAATCTCATTAACAAATACAATTTCGAAGCCTGATTTTTCAAACCCAAGATCAAGAAAACCAGCACCAGAAAAAAATGAAAAGATTTTCGGTTTATTCATATAAAGACCGCTATAAAAATAGTTTATATCATGATATTACGCACTGAGTGCGTAAAAGTCAAGTTTAGACAACAGATTATAAGCGTTTTGACTAGATTTAGCGAAAGAACGATGATTTAATTTAACATTATTAAAGTTGAACCAATAGAGATAAAATGAGTGAATTTTCTGAACAACTAGCTGAGTTGAAAAAGCAGTTAAACTTTACCCAGGTTCAAATGTGTAAGGTACTTTATGGGGTGCCACAACGAACTCTCCAAAGTTGGCTGCAAGATGAAAAGTTACCACCTGATTATGTAAAAAAGTTAATTATTATTAGATTAAATTCACTAATTGACTCTAGTAAAGTTACTGATATTGCTACTTGACAGGCTTTCTTTTTCTCTCAAATTTTTTTAATTTATCTCTAATAATTTCTAATTCTTTGTTTTCATTTTTATTCAAACTAGAAGTAAGAGCTTCAATAGCAAATTCAAAATATGCTTCACCATTATTTAAATCATCATTCGTTAAATGACTAAATGTGTTCATATCTCTGTGAGTTTCTAAGATTTCAGATTCTACCAGTCTGACTTCACTATCATCGCCCCAGTCGTCAATTTCGCCCCATTCATTTCTGCTTATTTCACAGCTATGTTCAAATCTTACTTGTTCTAAACGTTCATTGAGATACTTTAAAGATTTAGCGCAATTTTCTCTTGTGTATTCATCGACAGCTTTATCAATTAAAAATAATTCATCATTCGATAAGTTTAAATTTCGCATTTTTGATCATCCTTTTTTGCTTTAAAAATTGGTCGTTGCATCGTTGAAAAAGTTTGTTTGTTGTTGCTCACTTTGAACACCAACCGCCCCAACATCACCCTTAGGATTTTCTTTTTGCTCGTCTTGAATAACGGCAGGATTTGGATCAAGAAATTCATTCAATTCAGCAATGATAGGTTTAAGTCTATCTAAGTCATTTTTGCGTGTTACATTCTCATCAATCCATGCCAAAGTCATTTTTGCTATGTCTTTATTTTTGCGAGCAAGTGATAACAACATTCCACCAATTACAACTTTTTGAGCAGTGTCCTCAGACTTTGCTTTTTTCTCAAGCTTAGCTATTTCATCTTTTAAATCATTAATTTTTTGTTTTATATCAGCCATATTTTTTTACCTTCTAAAAACATTATACATATAATAAATCTTTTAAAATCAGTCACTTGCAATAAGTTAAAGCTGAGTATATCATCCGAATATACCGCCAGCAACTGGATAATTTTTTCAAACAACAGGCGATCTAAAAAACACGAAGTGCGAACTTACGACTTCACAAATGTTTACTTTACACTAGCGTTTCATTCCAACATTTGAGAAATCAGTTCGGCAAGGGGGATAAAACTCCCCTTTGCAATCCCCTACCAATTCAAAGTTTGCCGTCTATATGACATCGCAAATTTTGAATTGGTTAAAAGCCAAGACCCAAGCAACCACCACAGGACAAAATAACAAAATGGCAATTTTTCACTTGAACACATCAACAATAAGTAGAAAAAGTGGCAGAACGTCAACCGCTGCTGCCGCCTATAGGTGCGGTGGCATTTTGTATGATGAACGCACAGACAAAACGCATGATTACACCAATAAAAAAGGCGTAGTATTTTCAGAATGTTTTATGTTTGAAAAAGGTGAGAAAGTTTACTTAGACAGACAGCGAGTCTGGAACACAGCAGAGAAAGTAGAAAAGAGAATCGACGCACGCACGGCAAGAGAAATTATTATTAATTTACCGTATGAGTTGGATGAGATTAACCGCACTGAATTAGTCCAAGAATTTACAGAACACATAGCAAAGACTTACAACGTAGCCATAGATTTTGCTATTCATGAGCCAAGCAAGGAAGGCGACCAACGCAACCACCACGCACATATTTTAATGACCACTAGACAAGCAACGCTGGGCGAAAATAATTCATTATTGCTAGGTGAAAAAACCAACCTTGAACTAAGCAATACCAAACTAGGTAAGTTAGGTTTACCTAAAACCCAAGACCAAATAACCGCTATTCGCAAAACCTATGCAGACATGGCAAACGACTATTTAGAATTTTCACACATTGACGATCGTATAGACCACCGCAGTTATGCCGAGCAGGGTATAGACAAACTACCTACCAAAAAATTAGGTAGTAAAACAGTACAGGCGGAACGAGATGGAATCGAAACGCCCAAAGGCGATTACAACCGCTTAGTATTCGAAATTAATGTAAAACGTGACGAGATAAAACTATATGAAACAGTTGATAGACGAATTGATGAAAACCAACAGCGATATGCTAAAGCAGAAAGATCGGCTACTTTTGCAGATAAAAGAATTGACCGATCAAAACAAAGAATTGAGTCAAGTAAACAGCGAATTGACAGCACAGAACGAAAAATTAGCGAATATGTTGAGTCAATTAACCGACCAAAACCAATAGCACCTTGTGCCAATGAAAACACCCCTACTCCGCCCCAACAGGTGGCGCAGGAACAAGCGGAACGCCCACCAATTCAGCTAGTAGAGCCAATAAAAGCAACGGATCGCAAAGTAATAGACTTGTTTAATTTTAAATGTTTTGCACAGTATTTTTACTTCAAAAATATGCAGATGACGGCAAGCAACATCAAAAACCATATAGCCAACAGGCTACCTATATTTTTCGTAGCAAAACATGAAGCTGATCGGCTACAACGAGAGCATGAGCCAAATGTGCGCACACAGCACCAACCAATGCACGAAAAGCACTACACAAGCGACTTACAGCAAACCATCTATGATAGTTTACGTTATCACTGTGAAAGCAAAACAACGCATGAAATCAACCAAGAACACCCATTTTTTAAAGATTACTCACAGTTAAAAATAGGGGAGTTCACAGCAAAGTATAAGCTAAAACTAGATGATGACAGCAAAGCCGATATTGAGAGCCGACACCAACAGCTGACAGAGTTAGAGAAACCAAAGGACAAGCAGGAACAGGCAGAACAGGAAAAGCCACAGCTGACCCCAACAGCTACCAATGCACAGCAAAAGCCAAAGCCTAGTATTTAGGCTTTTAGGCTTTTATTTTTTAATACATTTTCTAAGTTGCTTAGAAACTTATCAGCTTGTTTTTGTTTTTCCACTATGTCAACTGGCGCAGTTGGCACAGGCTCAACGGTTTTATATATTTTGCTTGCCCTATCATCAACCACCACTGGCTCCTGCGTAGACGTAGGCGGTTGAGATAGGGCAGACTTCATATCAAAGCCATGCTTTACAAGATATGGTTTTAAAAATGCACGTTGTTCCGCAGTACCTTTAAGCTCACTAGCCAACCTTATAGCAAATTGAGCTTCATCCATTCCGATAGGACAGTGATTACCCAACGCTGGGTCTTTTGATAGCAGACTAGCAAAATAATTTACTTGTTTGTCGTTTAACCAATAGTCACCGTTGTTATTATCAGTTGTTTTAGGCGTTACGTCTTTTTCTTTGCGTTTTTCATTTACTGTAAATATAAAACCAACAATCACCTTACCCTGCTTCTTTTGCTCATAACTTACCGTTATATTTGTTTTTTCACTAATTTCATTGACAGCGAGATCTAGCACTTTCTTTTTAAAATTACTCATTTTTTCGTATTCAGTGGGTAATAACCCTAATTGAAATCTGAATTTTTTTAATTCAAAAACGGGAGTTTTACCGATTTTTAAATATTGAATGACTAACTCATACAATCTTAGAGAATAACGACTAGTTAGTGTGTGTGTTTGCTCAATATGATATCTAGTAAAAGGTGTTTCTTTACCGTCAATTCTTGATATAGCGTCAATTACTGGCACAGATAAACCAATTTTTATGGAATTATCAGAATATTCAACATGACCAATCCACCTGCTTTTTACTGTTTTTCCCTCATCATTAATATATGTAAATTGACGTTGAAATAGCGTTTTTTCAGCTTGTAATATAATTTCATGGGCGGTTTGGCGACTAACATTAAATGTTTCAGCATAAGTATTAGCATGAATTTCTACTATGGCTTTTTCGTCAAATTCAGACTTATTTCTAAAATCTACTATCGCCAGTTGCATTAAACGTAATTCAGAGAGCGTTAAATTTTGCATACACTCATTTAACCTATTCTTTTTAACAACTTCTAATTCAGACATGATAAACACCAGTAAGTAAACAATTTTTCTGATCATAACTCAGAAAACTATATAAAGATACCATTTTTTTTTAGTATCCTTTTGTCAGGAAAAGGTATGCTTGTTGTCAGGAAAAGGTATGCTTGTTGTCAGGAAAAGGTATGCTTGTTGTCAGGAAAAGGTATGCTTGTTGTCAGGAAAAGGTAGCTTTATCAAGTCGGAAAACCGCATATAGACAGGCTTTTCGGTTACTGAAAAGCTTTTAAAATCTTTAAAAGATTATTAAAAACAATAAAAGAAATTCTCTGTTTTAAGACTGTTTTTTTTCAGAATGAAAAACTTTTCATAAATCTTGGGTACTGTTTTATGTAATGAACTTTTAATGAGTTTTTGAACTACAACACGACAATTAAAAGAAAGCAGGAAAAGCGAGGACAAGATCACACGCAGAACGCAATCATAGCTTCATAGAGCGATTTTAAACGCCAACTGGTACGAATGTACTACCAACCACTTAAACACGCTCAAAACGCTTTAAAATGCGAAATAATGATATGTATTAAGAATGAGATATTTTCGCAACCGCAACCTTGCTCCCTCCATTGGTTTTCGCACCAGTCATCCGCCCGATTTTGCGACCGAGCCACCGAGAACGCCCAAACCAACAGGCTTTTAGACAACTAATGTATTTTTTACATGAAAATACATAAATATTTTGTATTGTATTGTATTTTGTATTGTAATACATAGTACAAAATACAGTAATTTAATACAATTTTTTTCATACAAGGAATACAAAAATGGCTATTACTAGAGAACAAATTTTAGAAACCGCTAACCAATTACAAGCGCAGGGCATCAAACCAACGCAGACGAATGTAAGAGAGTCACTTGGTGGCGGTAGCTTCACAACAATATCTGAAGTTTTGCGTGAGTGGCGACAAGAGCAAGACCAAACCGCACAACTACAGCAAATCGTTATACCGCATGATATAACCGATAAAACCAACCTATTGATCGCTCAACTATGGGAAACAGCGCAAAACCTAGCTAATGATAGACTGGTGGCAGAACGTGAAGCACTTTCACATAAAGAAGCATTGATTAATGCCGAGATTGACGAATCAAACAAAATCATTGAAACCCTAGAGAATGAGCAGTCAGAGCTAACAGCACAGCTAGACACGCTCAATAATGACAATTCATTATTAAATACTAAAAACAATGAACTTGAAAACCTTACTAATTCACTAAAAACACAGCTACAGGCGGAAAAAGACCGAGCTGATCAAGCCACCAACCAAGCCACAGGACTACAGGCGAAACTAGACGAGCAGAACGCAAAAATTGAACGATTAACCGCAGACCTTGCAACTGCCCAAGCTACCGCCACCAATGCACAGGTACAGGCAACAGAACACGCACAGCGAGCAGACCAAGCAACTGCAGACCTACAGGCGGTTAATATTGAAAATGCTAAATTAATTGGTACAGCAGACACACTAAAAGAACAGCTTACCAAGTATGAAGCCACCACCACCACCCAAGCCGAAAAAATCAACCTATTAACAGCACAGGTGGCGAAATTGGAACAAATAGAGAAAGAGAACGCAGAATTAAAGCGCATGATCGAAAACAATAGAAAAGTTGATGATAAACAACAATCACTATTAGACCAACCACAAGACACCCCTGCGCCTAAGTCACGAAAAAACCAAAAACCCAACAATAATGAAAATTAGATTTTTTATATATTTATCGTGAGCCAAAACCATCAAAAAAGCCACAAAATCTGTGGCTATTGGTAATTCATTAATAACAAGTGTTTTTAACGAAAAACTTTCCTAAAAACTTAATGCAATCCATCATAAATAAACGCATGACGATGGTTGTTACCTTTACCAAAATTGGTAAAGTGTTCATGGTCAGCAGGTAAGTCATCATGGCTATGGGTATGTGGGATATCGGTTTCTTTTTTCCAAACCACTATGGCAGTTACTAAGGCTATTAAGGCTAACATTGCCATCGGTAAAAACGCATTGATTGTGCCTAAATGACTACTTAGCCACCCTACCAAAGGATAAGTAATCAACCAACACGCATGAGAAAAGGCAAATTGGGCAGCAAATAACGCTGTGCGGTTCTCTGAACTTGCTGACTTACGAATCAATCGACCTGTGGGCGTTTGCGAAACTGAGTAGCCAATACCTAACATAAACCATAATGCCAATAACCAGTTATAGCTTGTTAAAAACACCCCTGCAAATAAACCTACTACCAATACGGTTGTACCGCCTATCATCACTAAACGGTCATTAAATTTATCAAGCACTTTGGGCAAAGTAAAGGCTGCCAACATTGACCCTAGACCAAATAACCCAAATGCCCAAGTGGTAGCGTGTTCGGTCAATTTGAAGGTAGATTGTACCAACACAACGGTATTGACAATCACCATTGCACTAGCAGATGCAATCG
>CP069433.1:0-7858 GCA_016888885.1 Faucicola osloensis | reverse complement strand
AAGCGAAGATACGACCCGACTACGATAATGAGATAGGATTTAGTCCATGAGCATGAATAACGATGAGCGCCTGTTTATGATGATGGCAACTATTGAGCAGTTGGTTGAACAGACCAAGCAACAGCAAGCGGTTATTACCACCCAAACTAAACAGATCACCCAATTAGCCACCACCGTTGAACAACAGCTAGAAACCATCAAGGGCTTAAAAGTCGAGAATTTAAAGTCTGCCAAGGAGTTAGAGACAGCGGTATTACGTGGGATAAATAATACGGTTCACCAAAGCCTAGGACTTCCCCTTGAGCAACAAGTAAGAAATGGGGTCGATCGTGGTATTCATGCAGGTATCAGCGATTTGAAAAATGATGCCAGCCGTGTGACCTTTGATTATATTAACTGAAGTTACGCAAAAGGCTATTTTTTAAAATTTTGACCACAAGATATTGTACTTTTAAGTGATTTAGAACCACAAAATACTATTGGTCTGCGTAACTTCAGATATTAAGCTAATCAAGGATTCGTCAGCGTTGATCGATAATGCCACTAGCAAGATACAGGAAACGCTAGGGCTAAAGATGGCTTCTATTGTTGGCGGCAGTCTGATTTTATCGTTCTTATTGATACTGTCATTTACGCTGTGGTTTGTTCCATCCCTTGATGAAGTGAAAGAACGTAGGGCAGAGCTTGCTTTGCTAGAACGTGAGACAGGAGCAGATTTTAAGCGGTGTAATAAGGTAGCTTGTGTGAAGGTGTTGATTGATGAGTGTAATTATGGGCAAAGTTCAATAGGCAATAAAACTGCTTATTGTCGTTTGCCCAGTTCATGGCAAAGAGCTGTCGGAAAATAAAAATAACTTAAAAATTATAAAAAATTAATCCTGTAATCAATCATACTTTGTGTACTAATTTCTATGAATGATTTCAATCAGTAATTTATTTCTTGATGCATTCTCTAAAATATCATCAATTTTATTGATATTATTTTTATCTAAGTTTGCTGACCATTCGTCTAAAAAGACCACATCAAAGTTCTCTTGAAGAAAGAAATTTATTTTTTCCAATTGTTTTTGTCCTGTAGAAGATTTAGATTCCTGAAAATGGAAATCTGTTTCAGGTGATATAAGTACCGAATTTGTCTCATAATCCTTTAATATCTTTATCAGAGATGATTTACCTGAGCCATTATCCCCAGTTATCTGTATTCTACCGAAATATCTTTTACCTTTAATAATTTCAATTAGATCTTTAATACTAATGTATCGCTTTAGATTGTTGTCAAATATTTGTATATTTTGACTTGTAATATTGTTTTCAAGCAAATTCTCATTTAAAGAAAAATTCAGTAATTGATTATACTTTGACCTAATAAATATCAACTTGCTATTACTAATACTTAACCCGTGAACATTTCCTAATAATTGCAATGTCCTTGGTAAAACAGCTAAAAGTACGCCTAACTCAGCTAAATTATGGATTGATTGATTGGAAAAAATGTAAAACACCAACAAAGGAACGCTAATTAAAATTGGTATTGTAGCTACTACTTGCTCCCAAACTGTATATTTTTCTAAGGTATTGAAGAGACTTTCTAATTTAAAATTTAATTTCTTGTCTGATCTATTTTTAAATACAATGTTACTGTTCAACAAATAATCCCAATGAGCAGCTAAGTAAGTATTAACACTTAGTCTCTCAGATTGACTTCTGTTAGCCAAATTTTTTATTTTTTTATTTAATATCGAAACTAGAATTAAAGAAACTAATAAAGAGATAGCTATTATTGCAGAATAGACATGCCCTAACGTAAAGATAAATACCGCGAATGTAAAAATAACATTCAAGTACATAGAAACGGTATCTATGATGAAATAAGATAGCTCTTCTAAAGTTAAGTTAGCCTCACCATTTAACCAAGCCGTAAGCTGATTTTTATTATCAATAGTATTAAATTTTTGATTATTGCCATGCTTGTTAAATAAAAATTCAATGTAATTTTTCCATAATGAATTTTTTAATTTAACTATTAGAAAATTATTAAAAGAACTACTTATATAAGACAATAAAGCAGTAATAAAAAACCATATTATATAAAATAATGTTTCTTTAGCTTTACCGCTTCCTAATGAGGCGCCAGCAATAGCTATTAGATAAGTTGAAATAGCTAATAAAATTTGCTGTAAAACTACTATTAATATCGTAATTTGCAGGAATCTATTTTTTAATAACATTTTCAAGATGACTTTTAAGAATAGGTTTGAAGGATTTCTTTAGCTTTATTTACTTGTTCAATGTCATATTTCTTATTTGATGTAGAAAAACGTTTAATAAAAGATTTCAAGAAACCTATTCGTTTCTCAATAGAGTACTGCTCTGGATCTAAGAATATTAAGTCTTGAGATGTCAAATCTCTCATCACTAAACATGGAACTTGAGTTCTCAATGGAAAATAATTTTCATTATGAAGACTAGGTGCGTTACTTTCTTTATATAAAGCCCCAATCATAATATTGTTTTCAATACAAAAAACCTTAGTCAAATGTTGTATATCTAAAAGGTTGGCTATATCAAAATTTTCATCAAACATGAGTATAAATGAAATATATTTATCTTCATTATTTTTTCTAACATTTAGGTAATGTTCCATTAAATTTCGAACCACATCTATACACATGTCAATAGATTTTTTTTCTGAGTAACTAAAAAATATTAAATCATTTTTAATAGCTGATGGAACAAAGGGACACATAACTCCTTTTCTATAAGGATGTTCAGCACATAAAAAGTCATTAACATAGGGTAAAACCTTATCATAAGCTTCCTTTGCTTCAAAAGGAATATCAGATAAAGGTGTAGAAATAGACCATATATTTTTATCTAAAAACATTTTATATTCTCAACTCTAAATTTAATTTAAACATACAAAATAAGGGTGTGATAAATCACACCCTTATTTTTAAAAACAGGGAATAGCTTACCAACGCCATGGAGTAACTGGTGGACGTGGTGGTACAGTAGCTTTAATAGCTGGATGAACACTAACATCTTTTTTTGATGCAGAAGTATATAAGTCAGATAGTGGTTTAGAGATTGCCATATCATATTTTCCTTTTTATTAAGTTTATAAAAATAAATTCTGTTCTAAAAATATACCTATTAAAAACAGATAAAGATATAGAACGCTTTTAAATATATTTTACTTTGCATAAATTAGTCAACTTAAATCCAAGTATATATTGTATAAAAAAATATAAATTCTTAATGATTTATTTCTAAAATGTTTAAAAACAAAAAATTAAATTAATATAAAAGTCATTAAAAAAATAAGATTTTATTATAAAAAGCAAAATATTGTACAGTATTGACAAGTTCTAAGATTGAAATTGAAGTTATTTTTAGCTGATTCTAATATTTTTATACGCGACTCATTTAATAGTCTTAGATATATTAGAATTAATAAAAATGTTAAACCAAGTAAATAAATTAATATCAAACAATAAAGTGTCTATGAAAAATAGATGTTTTCGGTTTGAATAAATCACAATTTTAAAATTAAAATCCTAGCGATTTAAATGTTCAATGTTCTATTAATATTTTTTTCAAAAAATTGAAAAATAAAAAAACCAATCCAACAAAGAAGTAAAAATTTTGGAGTTATCCACCGATTTTTTTGTTATGTTTCTTTTTTTTATTTTTATAAATATTTTTAAATAATTTTTAGACCCCACGCAAAGCTAGTAACAGTAAAGGATTGCCAGAACTAAATATGACAGATTTACGAGTTAATATGACAGATTTACGAGTTAATATGACAGATTTACGAGTTAATATGACAGATTTACGAGTTAATATGACATATATTGACAAAGTCATATATGACAATTTAATATAAGTCATATTTTTTAAATTATAAGAAATTTACAGATGGCTAAAGATTTGGTTGTTATGGATAATTCCCTAGTTACTTCGGCATATAACCTAACCTTAAATGAACAACGTCTAATTTATTGTGTCTTAAAACAAATACCAAAAGAACAAGAAGTAAATCCAAAGACTCCATTCTATATAACGAGAGATGATTTCATAGAGCTGGGATCAAATCCTAGTAATGTGGCTCAAGAAATACGTCAAGCAACAAGAGATTTACGAAAAAAATCTATTCTTATACCAACCCCTTTAGGAGAGGTTGAAATTGGGTGGATTACTGAAGTCTTACGATATGATGCAAATGCTGAAAAAAAATTGCGTGCTTTATATCCAAATCATGAAGACTATGATGAATATATAAAACAGTTGCGACTGTATAATTTATTTGATTCTCTTCCAACGCATAAAGCAGATGACAATATAGTTGCTAGATTAGTATTTGATGAGCGTGTACTACCACGTTTAAGCAATCTAAAAGCTAGTTTTACGCAGATTGATTTAGCAGATGTGGCGGGTTTTACCAGTACTTATACATTTAGAATTTACCAACTTCTCATGCAATATAAGTCAACAGGATATGTAAAAATTTCGCTTGATGATTTGCGTTTCATGCTCCTACTGAAACTTAAATATCCGCTCGTGGCAGACTTAAAAAAACGTGTTATTGACACTGCTATTGATGAAATCAATGAAAAATCACCTTATGCTGTCAAATATGAAATGCTAAAAAAAGGGCGAAAATTCACCCATCTTGAACTCAAATTTAAGTTAAAAGAATCCGCTAAAAAAAGACTTACAGAAAGAGACCCTGACACCATTGATTGGGTGAACGGACACACTGATAACGAAGCTAATAGTGACCAAGCGACCACCAAACCTAAAACTCCATCATGGCAAACCAAAGGCTTAACCGATGCCCAAATCAGAAAACTAGCCATCTACACCAAAGAATTTGTCGATGCCAACAGTAGTAAAATATCACCCAATGACCGCCGAGACTATGCTCCCATCTTTGATGACTGGAAAGCCCAGCTCAAAGACCCTAAAACAGTCACCACTTTTCACATGGTACAAGAATTACTCGACCGACAACGTATTACTTAGGTTTATTTTGATTTTTCTATTGCCTTTGTCAGTTTCTGTTGCAGAGCAAAGTTATCCTCTTTTTCCTGTTTAAAAGCAAATATTTCCTCAAAATTAGGATGAAATAAATCTTCTAAATCATATTTAATCCGAGTTGATTGATAAACAGCAACATTCCCTGATAATGCCAATAGTATCGTATTTATCTCTTGTGCGGTCAGTTCTACTGTATAAGTTTCCATAATTTTCCTTATATAAAAAAACAGCCCCTATGCTTAGGAGCTGTCGATTACCAATTAGTTTTCAGCGTAGATAAATAATTTCCAATTAGGACTACTACAGTTATTATTGCGATAATGCGTAGGCAACGGATTGTCATCTTTGTTGTGAGCTATTTCTCGACCACATTTTGAGCATTTATAAATACCTGAATAATCGGCATGATTTCCTGCGTTGTACGATTTATTAAACGCATTTACATCCCTAGGTACAACAATATCGATACTATTTTTATTCTCTTGAGTTGTTATAGCCATGAAATTCCCTTTGTTAATCAAACAATGTTTAAATTAACATGGCATCAGATCTGAAAATGTTCAAGTCATTTATGCATTTATTTTTAGTGGCAAGCCTTCCAATTCAAACTGCTGTTGCTTAATCACATCATCAATCTGCTGGTCAGTTAAACCAGCCTGTACCAATGATTTTTTCAACTGCTCCACACGTTGCAAAAAAGCCTGTTTAGCTTGATGAACACCATCGGCAATAAATTGAGCATTCAAATCACTCTCTAACCGATAAAACTTAATATTTGATACACAAGTATGAAACCAATCAAAGCGAGCGGTTATTTCTTGAATAGCAAGTGTACCATGAGCCTCACTTACATTATCATGACCTAAATAAACACTTCCTTGAATATTATCAAAACCATACCTGCCCAATATTCTTTGGATATCAGCATAAGCATTGTTGTAATTATTGCTATGATAATTGTTTTTTAAACAATTGGTATCCATATCAAACGTAATTAAGTAACGGCTCATTGCTTATCTCCCAAATGAGTATTTTGTAGTTTATTGATTGGACTAACTGACTGACCTATCAACTTTTTAACATTGGTCAACACAGGTGACAACAAAGTCCTATCCCCATCACGAGACAAAAACTTATCTAAACTATCAACGGTATATTGACGTAAACCATCAACCTTATCATGCTTTAATAAATCCAAAAAAAACGCACCCAACAAAATCTTTTGTCGAGTTTCATCTTTACTTTGCTTTTCTAATTTAGCATTTAACTGACGTTGCAACTCATTAATCCGTTGCTGTTCCTTACTACTTTCATCAATCAATAAAGACATACCGAACCTCCAAACATCTGAATATTACTTTAGCATAACAAAAAATCCGCCACGTAGCAAAAGCCATATGCTAAACTTAAATCACGTAAATGGCGGAGTCCCACTGACTAAGTGCGAGTTTTCGACTTGAAATAATTATTTCGCTATCGCTCAATATTATTGCAAGTCAAAACATCGGCAGGGTCAAGCCCCTACAACCCCGATCGTCGCCATTAAAAAATCGCCTCAATGGCAACATTGGTTAACTTGGCAAGGGTAAAAAGCAACATCAAGCAAGGTAGATTATGGCAATTTACATGGCAACGACTAAGAGTATTAGCCGAGGTAGCGGACAATCAGCCGTTGCTTCGGCTTCTTATCGTGCAGGTGAAAAGTTGCAAGATGAACGTTATGGCAAAACCCAAGATTACAGTAAACGTCAGGGGGTCATGAGTGCCAATATTATTTTACCCAGTGAATTAAAAGATAAAGTTGAGATCGACCGTAATACGCTTTGGAATATGGCAGAGCGAGCGGAAAATAGAAAAGATAGCCGAGTGGCACGTGAATGGATTATTAATCTACCTCATGAGTTAGACGAGGAAACACGCAAAGCCTTGGCTCACCGTTTTGCCCAGTCGTTAGCCGATAAGTATGGGGTGATCGCTGATTGTTGCATCCATCGACCCACCGAGAAAGAAATTGCCAGGGGCGCTGATGAACGTAACTTCCATGCGCATATCATGCTTACCACACGGCAAGCCCAATTGACCGCCGATAATCAGCTTACTTTGGGTGACAAAGCCACTATCGAGCTATCCGATAACAAACGACGGTCAATTGGGCTTGATCGTGTGAGCAATGAGATCGTTGAGCTAAGGGAGTTATGGGAACGTACCGCCAATGAGCAGTTAGCGGAACATGGGTATGCGTTAATTGACAGCCGTAGTTATCAATCCCAAGGCATCGACCAGCTACCACAGCTCAAGATGGGGAAGAATGCCACCCAAATGGAGCGTGACGGTATCCAAACCCCTGTAGGCGACCTTAATCGCTTGATTAAAGAACGCAATGAGCTCGTGTTTAACCGTGAGCTTGCTGACATCAAGCGAACCAATCAACTAGCAGATCGCATCATTGTTGAAAGCCGTAAAAACCAAAACGCCATAGAACGCACAGAAACGAGTGTACAGCCATCACAAGAAAATTTAGCTACCTATGTACCACCTGACCAAGAAAAATCTATCCAGCGCGAAAATAGACCACCTAGCGTTGATTTTAATTTATCTATGTCACAGATTGAACCATCACAAGAAACTACTCCCCAGGATTTAATGGCGAAATACGAGCAGTGGAAATCCCAAAATAAGACCAAGCCGTCTGACTTGCTAAAAGACATTGAGCAATCAGCCATGAGTAAGTATGAGCAATGGAAAGCTGAGAAAGCGATCGTTGAACAACAGGCACAGCTACAAGCGGAGCGACAGCGCCAATTAGAACAAGACC
>CP069432.1:0-7046 GCA_016888885.1 Faucicola osloensis | reverse complement strand
TTATTTCTTTATTCAAACTCGTAGTGATGCAACTGTTATTAACATAACAAGCTTTAATAGAGCCTATATTATAAATTTTACTTGTATCTGATAATAAATTGATTCGCATAAATTTATTATCAGCATATGCGTTACTAGTTAAAGCACTTATAGCCATAAGTAAGAATAGTGATTTATATTGCATAGCAAACTTCTTTTTGTATTTTAACGTAATTAATTCTAACATCAAATTAGCAATCGTTTGACGTTGTAATGTTTGTCTAGTTCTTTGATAGCTTCAGCAATCGTTGCAAGGTTGCCATTGGCGTAATCGTTGAATATGTGTTGCGTGTTTGGATTGGTTTTCAAGCCATCGACCGCAAAAATTGCATTGGCAAGTCGCTGATTTTTCTTTCGTCTTTCAAGTTCTTGCTCAAAATCTAGGGGCTTGTTCATCGTCTAAATACTCTTGCATGGGGCGTTTTGTGAAATTATCGGGGTCTTTCTTTAGCCATTCCACCATGTGAGCCACCCACGCTGATGACGACTGATTAGCAGGGCTTTGAGCTGATACTAAGCCGTTATAGTCGCCAATGAATTTCTTGCTATGCACAACCCTAGCTAGTTGTTTGTCAGTTAGTTTAGTGAACATATCTGCCGTGTTTGGGTCACGGATTGCAATATCTTTATTTTTTTTATCAATTTCTTTTCTCTTGAATCTTAGTTCAAGATGAGTAAATTTTTTCCCTGTCTTGATTAACTTGTAATCTACTTTATAGGGGGATTTTTTATTGATTTCATTGATAGCAGTCTCTAAAACCCATTTTCTAAAATCTTTTGTTGCTTGATATTTATCACCTAAATCTAAACGTTCCCGCAAAGCGTTAATAGAGATTTTTATAAATCCAGTAGATTGAAATTGCATAATAAATTCATAAAATCGGTAACTATAATGACTACTAAATCCTGCAATATCACTAAGCATATATTTAGTAAAATTGCTTGTTAAACTATTCAAGAATGGCAAAACGCTTTTACTAAATCTTACGCCCACGGATACCTGTAAATCCATAAATGGTATATCTGATGTTTCCTGTAGAAGTTTTCCATCAAACTTGTACAAATCCTGTACCCAACGAGTTTTAAGAGTTCCAGTTGGTAGCCTGAGAGTAACAGTCCTTAGAAAGAGCCGTTCTCCTGCTTCATATAGCTCTCTGTAGGCGGTTGTTTTATTTACCCCTAATGCTTCCATATCCTTTGCTGACACATAGTAAACTTCATTGTCTGTAATAGGCTTATCTCCCATTTGAGCGATAGCCGATAAAATTAGACGTTGCTCATTAGCACTTAAGTGATAACTTGCTTCCACTAAAGCATTTGCTTTCACAATTAGTTCTTTGCTCATTTTTCACACCGCTAGCCGAAATAGGAGAATTATACCAAACTCCTAAAAGGAAAAAATAATTTATCTCCCATTTATTCGTCAATCCCTCCCATTTATGTTCGTCAATCCCTCCCATTTATTCGTCAATCCCTCCCATTTATTCGTCAATCCCTCCCATTTAGTTTTCTGTATCCCATACTACAAGCGGTCTGCGAGGGGGTCTAAAAATCTTTAAAAACCTTTAAAAATAAAGATAAAAAAGAAAAGTCTTTATTTTTTAATTTTTTTAGAAAAACAAAGGAAAAAAATCAAACGACATATAATTTAATTAACAATTATATAAAACTAAAAACATTAGTTTATGATAAATTTTTTGAAATAACTTAATCGTATATCTTCTATTTGTTTAAAAAAAAGGATAGTTTATGAAAAATATTGTTTTAGGATTATCTTTAGCTATAGGATTAGCTTCACTTTCAACAGTAAGCCATTCTGCACCAAATACTAAAGTTTTTCCCCAATGTAAAGCCTATAAAGTTAGAGTTTCTGGAGCGACTGGCAAAGAAGCAGCAAAAGACGTTCCAAGTTGGGTAATAAACGAGAACTATCGCCCTTGTAAGCAACCTAATGAAGATGGAAAAACATTTGCAGATAGAGCGATTAGAACACATTATAATGTTGATAATTACCAAAAAGGAGCAGCCACAGAATTTAATAAAATTCAAAAATTTGGTGACAGAGGTTTTGAATAATAATTAAGATATTAAAAAATTTTGGAGATTATTATGAGTAAAGTTTATTTACTAGAGCATACTGTAGATGATAAGCCTGAAAGAATGAAAATTATAGGTATATTTTCTTCTGAAAATGATGCTAAAAAGGCGATTGAACAGTTATCTAGCAAACAAGGTTTTGAAAGCACAAAAAATGGATTCAATATTGATGAGTATGAATTAGATAAATTAAATTGGTCAGAAGGCTTTGTGCTTTAAATTTTTAATAGAAAAGACTACTATTAGTTAGTGGTCTTTTCTATTTCTAATGCCCTTTAGCTTGCTCAAGATAGCGTTCAATCGAATTAGTATCTCTTGGCTTACTGTCTTTAGAAAATCCGTCACCAGTACCAAACTTCAACACCGTGACGGATTCTACCGATTCAGCAGGATTAGCAAACGACCTTACAGCATATCGCATATTGCTATTCTGCAAACGCTCAATCACCAACCCATTTTGACTAGGCAACATAGCAAACAAATCATCTAACACCTTGTCACGTTGTTCAGCGGTATATTCAAGCGGTTGCATACATTGCCTTAATCACAGCGTTCAAGCGTGTTCTATCCTGTGGGGTATCATGGCTTAACACAATCTCTCGAACTTCCGTATCAAAAAATTCCATAAACCTATCATAGGCTTTTTTTCTAGCACGCATTTCTAAGATTTTAGGATTTTGGGTGCGAGTAGCCCCACTAAAATCAAAATTCTTATAGCGTTCATATTCCAAATCAATATCTTGCATTGGCGTACTCCTTTTCTTGGCTTTTCGTTGGAAAAAAAGCCGTAATAATACGAATGATATTTTCTCTTTGTGTCCAAACCACAACCAACAAACGAGCTTGATTACTCATCCCGATAGTTAATGTTCTTTGCTCATCATAATCCCCAAAATCGTCCTTATCAATCGAATAATCATCAAAGAACACACTAGCGACTTCTTCCAAAGAAACCCCACGATTTTGATGGACTAACTCAAACTTATCATCATGCCACTCAAAGACCATACCGAACAAATCAAGAATAGGCATAATTAACCACCTTGATATTGACTAGCATTTGCCAAATCATTGTTAGCCACAATCAAAGACAACTCATTTTTAGCCCTATCCACACGCTTTAAATCTTGTTCCCTTAACTCACTTTGCATAATATCAAGCAAGCGTTTTGCATTGGCAGGACTTTTACGAGCATAAGCCAACATCATGCCACCAATAACCACCTTTTCGGCAGTATCTTGTTTCTTGATTCTTTCTTTCAATAAATTCGCTTTTTTCTCTAACTGTGCTAACTGCTGTTCTAAGTCTGCCATAACCACCGCCTTGTAATAAGATACACCCAATTATAACACGGAACACACTATGGGCAAATAACACGAAGTGCGAACTTACGAAAACTTTGTTATAATTCCGCAAGCTACATTATCCCAAGTTTTCAAGTTCGGCAGGCGTTCCCCCTTGCAACCCCCACAAAACCCCTAAGGCGATTTTTTTAAAAAGACAAAAGAAAAATAAACATTATGGCGATTTATCACCTTTCGACTAAACCAATATCACGCAGTAGCGGAAGAAGTGCCGTTGCGAGTATTGCATATCGTGCAGGGATTGCCATTACCGATGAGCGATTAGGTAAGACATACGATTATTCAAAACGTAAGGGAGTGATTTGGAAAGAAATTGCAAGCCCCAATGGTTTTAAAATTGACCGTAACGAGCTTTGGAACTTAGCGGAAAAAAGTGAAAATCGAAGCAATAGCCGAACGGCTAGAGAGATTGTGATTAATATTCCCCATGAGTTAATGCAGGGCGACCAAGCCACAGGCAAAATGCTGGCTTATGAGTTTGCCAGTCAGTTAAGTGAAAAATATCAAGTAGCGGTTGATGTGGCAGTTCATGCACCCGATAAGCAGGGAGATAATCGCAATTTTCACGCCCATTTGCTTTTAACAACAAGAAAAATTGAGCAAGACCGACACGGCAACATCAAACTGACCGACAAATCTCAGCTTGAGATGAGCAATACCCAGTTAAAACAGGCAGGGCTATTATCCAATCAAGATGAACTCAAAGAAATCCGTAAGGCGTGGGCGGACTTAACCAACGAATATCTAGCCGAGCATGGCATAGATGAGCGTATCGACCACCGTAGCCACAAAGACAGGGGGCTAGACACTCTACCAACGGTTAAAATGGGTTGGCAAGCCACCGAACTGGAACGCCAAGGCATACGCACAGACGTGGGCGACAAAAACCGAGATATCAAAGCCTATAACACCAATCTTGTGCAACAAAAAATCCTAGCCAGTGAGATAATAATTCAGCAAACGCTCAAAAATGCGTCTAAAACGTCCATAGAGCCACACGAAGGTGTTTCATCTAGGGTAACACCAACTACCCCTATAAAATCGCAACAGAGTGAAATTAGACCGCCTAGCATTGATGTTAAAATAGATGTTTCCCAACACCCACAAAAATTACCAACGAATGAACAAGATTGGCGGTCACAGTATGAAGCGTGGAAAGCCCAAAAAAATATCCCTGTGAGTGAGCAGACAACCCAACCGCCCAATGCCCTGCAAACGCTTGAGCAATCCGCCATGAGCAAGTATGAGCAATGGAAAGCCGAGAAAGCCCTTGCAGAGAAACAGGCACAGCGAGAAGCCGAACGGCAACGCCAGTTAGAACGAAGCCAATCAAAACTCACACCCAAATACGATAACGACATAGGATTTAGCCCATGAGCATGAATAATGATGAACGCCTGTTTATGATGATGGCAACCATTGAGCAGTTGGTAGAACAGACTAAGCAACAGCAAGCGGTTATTACCGCCCAATCTGAACAGATTAGCCAATTGGCAAACACGGTTGAAAAACAACTTGAGACCATCAAGGACTTAAAAAACGAGAATTTAAAGTCTGCCAAAGAGCTAGAGACGGCGGTATTGCGTGGGGTTACTAACACAGTTCAGCAAAGCCTAGGCTTGCCCTTAGAACAACAGGTAAGACGTGGGGTCGATAGGGGTATTCATGCAGGGATTAGCGATTTACAGAACGATGCTAGCCGTGTGACCTTTGATTATATCAAGCTACTCAAAGATTCGTCAGCGGTGGTAAATAACGCCACAAGTAAGATACAGGAAACGCTAGGGCTAAAAACCATGTGTATCATTGGTGGTAGTCTGATTTTATCATTCTTGTTGATAATGGCGTTTACCCTTTGGTTCGCTCCATCATTTGAAGAAGTCAAACAACGTAGAGCGGAACTTGCTTTGATAGAACGTGAGACAGGGGCGGATTTTAGACGCTGTGATGGGGTGGCTTGTGTGAAGGTACTGATTGAGCAGTGTAATTATGGGCAAAGTTCAATAGGCGATAAGACGGCTTATTGTCGTTTGCCCAGTTCTTGGCAAAGTAAATAGAAAAGTTTTAATAAATTTACGGTCTTTTCAACTTCAATACTTTACACCATTAATAAATGAGGGCTACAAGTGAAATTATTTAATTTTCTTATAGCTCCTGACAATCAAAGGATAAAGAGATAGATATTCAACACAACCCAAATCAATCATTTATAAGAAAGTAAAGGATAGGCAACACTTCTAGCTGTGCCATAATAAAATTTACTTGCACCAACCAGAGGGTTTAAATGTAAATTATCCCAAAAAATTGCTGCACTTGGACCACCATCTAGGCGAATCGCATTATTCATCGTCAGACTTTGGAAAATAGGGCATAAGTCTTTATCATTAACTTCTGAACCTGAAGTTGATGACATCATAGCCGTTACATAATTATTATTACTACCAATTGCTGACCAACGGTCAGTGTTACCTTGTCCTGAGCAAGCTCCATTTTTAACAATTGAAGTGGATGAACCAACAGCAGTCTGTAAATTGGCAGGGAAATTATATGGTCCCTGAGTTAATTGCCAGTTAGTAGTATTATTATTAAAAAAATGAAAATTGTAATAATTTTTCCCAGGAGCTGCAGTTGAAAGAACTCTACCCCCGCTTACAACATTGCCAATTAAAGTGCCTTGTTGCCCTCTACTTGAACCGCTATCACCATCCCATACAAAGCCATTAATACCTGACTTCACTCTAGGAACACCAATATAATCGGTGATTGGTAATAATTTTACTTGATTATTAGGGGAGTTAGCAGAGTATTTTTCAGCAGCTACTATTACTTTTGTTCGAGTATTATCAACTAATACTATATGCATATATGGTGGAATATTCTCACATTGGGATATACGCAATAATCCATTTGCAGTACCTCTTAGTTGCTGTATCCAAGCATTGATATTACTACTAATAATTTGCTGACACGATTGAGCTGTAGCCGCACGAGTAGCAATTTTGATGGAAGATTCTCTAAAAGTGCTCGTGGTATTGGAAATAATTTGTGAACTGTATCCAGGACTAGCAAATGTACTTCGAGATCCAACAGTCTCCTGGGGTAGAGTAAGAGTTAAGTTCTTATTTAATTTTAAATAGGGATATATATCAATTAAAGGAATTTTTTCACCAACATTATTTTCGCTTACTACAAATATTTGTGGTTTATTTAAGGCATTCGCAGGAATATTTAAATTTATACCAGACTTCAATTTAATATTTAAATCTTTTTCAGGAACATAAAATACATTTTGAAATTCACTACGAAATGGACTTACAGCAATACTAGATGGTTGCAAATTTGAACTTAGAGTTTTCAAATTTACAAGAGCTTGATAATTGAGAAGGGGGTCTATTTTTAAAGGAATATCTAAACTTATTCGCCCATTAACATTACTTGGAAAATGTGAATTAGTTGGTATAAATTCTAAGGATTTTAATTGATTATTAGATGCTAAAGGAATATCGCCAATATAGTTAGCGTCTCCATTTTGTTTTATGCCTAAAT